>NZ_JBHXCW010000007.1:0-73647 GCF_042725365.1 Lentzea sp. NPDC060358
GCCGTGGCACGTCCACAGCACGATCGGTGTGCCGTTGGCCGTGGCGTTGCCGCTGGCGTCGAGGCACAGCCCGGACTGCGCGCCGGTGATGCTGCCGTCGGCGTTGACGGCCCACTGCTGGTTCAGTCCGCCGTGGCAGTCCCAGAGGATCAACGGGGTGCCGTTGGTGGTGCCGTTGCCACTGGCGTCGAGGCACTTGCCGCCGATCGTCCACTGCCGGGCCGAGGTGTGGCTCCACCGCTGGTTGGCCCCGCCGCCGCAGTCCCACAGCCTGGCCGCGGTGTTGTTGGCCGTGGCGGCGACGTCGAGGCACCGGCCCGACTGGGAGCCGACGACGGTGACGTTCTCGCGTCCGCCCCCGCCGGTGCCACCCGGTCCGGCGGCGGCCATCACCGCCTGGGCGCCCGCGGGCCAGTTTCCGCCGGAGACCACGACGTTGTTGTTCACCACGTTGCCGCGGTCGCCGTTGGAGATGTTGCTGCTGCCGTTGCTCGACCAGTTGCCGGTGAGCGTCCAGTTGCCCATGTTCTCGCCACCGCCGTAGTTGGCCGTGGCCCAGGTCCCGGTGGCGGAGAAGACGTTTCCGCTCGCACGGTAGTACTTCGAGCCCTCGTCGAAGTAGAGCCCGAAGAACCCGTTGGTGCGCAGGCAGTAGTTGCCGCTGATCTCCGCGTTCGGGTTCCAGCCCAGCGTGTAGATGCACCCCCCGTCCGTCATCTGCTGCATCACGTCGTGGACGTAGTTGTTCAGCAGCTTGTTGCCCGATGCCGTGGTGGGGGTGGAGTAGCGGGGCTGGTAGTTGTAGAGACCCCGGCCGGCGTAGTGGTTGCTGCCGCCCGCGTCGTTGGAGCCCCAGCCGTAGCCGAGCGAGATGCCGGAGTACGGCAGGTTGTAGACCTCGTTGTGGGCCACCGTCGCGTTGGTGACGTAGGTGTTGAGCACCGACACGATGCCCCGGTACTCGATCCCGAGGTCGTGCACGCGGTTGTAGCTGACCGTGATGTCCCGGTTGAGCATCCGCGAGTCGCTCGGGTGGTGCGCGTCGGCGCGCACGCCGCCGACCACGACGCCGCCCGCCGAGTTCTGCGCGATCTCCGAGCGGGTGACCGTGATGCCGGTCGCGCCCAGGCCGACCCCGCTGGTGTGGGCGTTGGCGTCGTTGCCGATGCCGATCGCGGTCTGCCCCAGGTTGACGAAGCGGGAGTCGGTGAACGTGACGCGGCTGGCCGCGGAGATCTGGACCGCGGCGGGCATCTGCGACCAGTGCGGGCGGACCGCCTCGAACAACGGGCAGCCGCTGCGGCAGGAGTTGATCCGGTCGGCCGGCCACGTCCAGTTGCCGGCGATGTAGGCGCCGGTCTGCTGGTCGGCGTACCCCTGGTTGCTGCTGGGCCCGAGCCACGACGTGCCGGTGAAGGTGATGCCGCTGAACGAGATGTCGTGCGCGGGAGCGTCGTAGGTGCCGCCGACGGCGACGAGCGACTGCAACGCCGGCAGTTCGACGCTGGCGTTCGCCATGTTCTGCCCGGAACGGGGGATGTAGTACAGGACGCCGGTGCCGGGGTTGAGGTACCACTCGCCGGCGGCGTCCAGGAACTCGTAGGCGTTCGCCAGGTAGAGGGGACCGGCGCGGAACGGGTTGTTGAGCGTGTCGTAGCCGAAGGTGTTGTTGTTCCACGCGGGCTGCTGCATCGTCAGGAAGTTGCCGCTGATGCTCTGCACCGGCGAGTACCTGTCGGTGAAGGAGTTGACGCTCTCCACCTCGACCCGGTTCTGGTTCGCCAGCGAGTTCAGGTAGCCCAACGCGCTGGTGGAGAAGCGCATGCCGGTGTCGGTGAAGGTGAAGTCCGACCGGTTCACCTGCGTGCGCGCACGGGTGGCGATCGCGCCGTCGACGTAGAGCTGCCTGCTGTCGAGGCCGGCACCGACGTTCGCCCGCCAGATGTTCTTGCCGGCGTCGGCGAGCGTCCAGCCCGTGACGGCTCGGGCGCCGCTGATCACGGGACGGGCCGATGCGGCCGCCTGCCACAGCACGCGGTAGCCGTTGGTGCCCGAGTCGGCGGCCGTGAGCCGGAACGGCTGCGCGAGCCGGTACACCCCGTCGGCGAGCTCCACGACGAGGTCACCGGACATGCTGCCGGCGCGGGACCGCACGGCGGACTGCGCGGCCGGCAACGAGCACGGATCGGTTGCGGCGCAGGAGGTGCCGGTGCCGGAGGGGGATGCGTACAGGGTGGTCGTGGCGGCCGAGGCCGGTGCGGCGGTGGCTACCGCCGCGGCCACCACCACCGCGACGGTGGCGAGAGCTGTTCGCCGCCGCGCCGCGGGGAACGAGGACGTGGACAAGAGACCTCCTGGGTGGGAACGCGGCGGCTGGGGATGTGTCCTTTGCGGACCTTCGGAGCAGGCCACGTCCGCGTGGGCGAGGTGTGAGCGCACGCGGCGGGCCGGGCGGTCCGGCGGCGGGAGCTCGGACCGCGCGTCGCACGGTTGGGGTCGCGACTGGTCCGCCCGGCGGAGCGGACTTCGCCGGCCGGGTGCAGAAAGCGGCCAGCAGAACACCTCGAACGTAACTCGTATGACGTGTGACGTCAATGGTGTTACGTATACTGTGGGCCGGGATCAGCACGGTGTGGCGCAACGGAGTCGAGCATGACAACGACAGGGCGGCAGGCGGAACCGGGTGTGTCCGCGGATCCGGCGTGGACGCGGCGGCCGGCCAGCCTCGCCGCGGCGGTCACCGCCGAGCTGGTGCAGCGGATCGTCCGGCACAGCTACCCCGCGGGCATGACCCTGCCGCCGGAGCCGGTGCTCTGCGAGACCTTCTCCGTGAGCAGGACGGTGATCCGCGAGGCGGTGAAGGTCCTGCAGGAGAAGGGCCTGGTCACGGTGCGCCAGGGGTCCGGCACGACGGTCAACCCGCCGGTGCAGTGGAACATGCTCGACGCGCAGGTGCTCGTCGCCGCCATCGCCGAGGACGAGAGCCTCGCGACCCTCGACGACGTCGTCGTGACCCGGCGGCTGCTGGAGTCGGACATGGCGCAGGTCGCCGCGCGCACCGCGGACGACGACACCGTCGCGCGGTTGCGGGCGCTGGTCGACCGGATGGACGAGCTCGTCGACGACGTCGTCAGCTACGAGGAGCACGACCGCCTCTTCCACGACGCGATCATGCTGGCGTCGGGCAACCGCATCGCCCGCGGCGTCGTGCGCTCGCTGCAGGCGCAGGTCCTCAACACGGCCGGCTACCGCGGCGAGAGCAGCCGCGAGCTGTGCCGGGCGTCCAACGCCGGGCACCGGCGCGTGTTCGACCGCATCGCCGCGCACGACCCCGCCGGCGCGGCGGAGGCCATGTTCACCCACATCACCGAGGCGTGGCTCGTGCGCCGTGGCGAGGCGGGGGATCCCGGCCGGCTGGACCGATGACAGCGCTCGACGGCCACCTCTCCGCCGGGGTGGCCGGGCGAGGACGCGCGGCCGCCGCACCCGCGGCCGCACCCGCGTGGCGACAGGAGGCGGATCGGCGGTGGGGCGGACGCGCGTGACACTGGCCGACGTCGCGGCGGCGAGCGGTGTGTCGGTCACGACGGCGTCGCTCGTGCTGACCGGCCGGGCACGGGAGCTGCGCATCTCGGCGGAGGCCGAACGGCGCGTGCGCTCGACCGCGCAGCGGCTGGGCTACCGCCGCCCCGCCACCACGACCGCGCCGCCCGCCGGGCTCACCCGGACGATCGGGTTCGTGACCGGGGCCGTCGCCTCGCCGGAATGGGCGGGGGAGGTGGTCAAGGGTGCGGCGGACGCCGCGTACCGGCACGGGTTCCTGCTGTTCGTGGGGGAGACCGGCGGCGACCCGGAGATCGAGCGGACCCTCGCGGACGAGCTGCGGGACCGGCGCGCGGACGGTGTGGTGTTCGCACCCGCGCACACCACCGCGCCGGCGGTTCCGGCCGGGCTGCGCGACGCGCCCGTGGTGCTGCTCAACGCTGCTTCCGCGGCCGTGCCCTCGGTGCTGCCCGACGAGGTGCGGGCGGGCCGGTCGGCCGCACGGGTCCTGCTCGCGGCGGGACACGACCGCGGCATCCACCTGATCGGTGCCGGTCCGGTGCCGCACGGCAGCGCCGCGGCCGAACGACTCCTCGGTCTGCGCCAGGTCTTCGCGGCGGCGGGAGCCGAGGTCGCCGGCGCGCTGTGGTGTCCGGAGTGGACACCGGAACACGGGTTCGACGCCACAGCACGGCTTTTGCGCACCCAGTGCCCCAAAGCGCTGGTGTGCCTCGACGACCACCTCGCGCTCGGCGCCTACCAGGCGCTGGCCGAAGCAGGGCTCTCGGTGCCGCGGGACGTGTCCGTGATCGGGTTCGAGGGCCACCCCGTCGCGTCGTGGTTGCGGCCGCGGCTGACCACGGTCGCCCTGCCGCACCGGGAGCTCGGCGAGCGGGCGGTCGAGGTCCTGGTGGACCTGGTCGTGCGGGGCGCTCGGCCGCCGGTGGTCCACCGCGTGCCGATGCCGGTCCGCGAGGGTGGCTCGGTGGCGCCACCACGCAGGTGAGCCGCCGCTCGGGGCAGGCCCTCAGCCCGTCTCGACCGCGTGCAGGCGCCGCCCGGCCCGCTCGGGGCGGATGTGCGCGCCGCCGGCCAGCGGGTCGGGCAGCAGGTGGCTCGAGACGGCGACCGCCTCCTCGTCCACGCGCACGCCCAGCCCGGGACTGTCGCCGAGGACGAAGGCACCGTTCTCCACGCGCACGTCCACCGACACGCCCACCGGCGGCCGGAGGTCCTGCAGCTCGCTCACCAGGTGGTTGGGGACCGACGTGGCGGCGTGCAGCAGACCGGCGGGCGTCGTGCCGATCGGGCTGACCGGCAGGTCGTGCGCGTGCGCGAGCGCGGCGACCCGCAGGAAGTGGGTGATGCCCCAGACCGCCGCCGTCTGCACGATGTCCACGGCTCCGGCCGCGATGAGCGCCCGGTGCTGTTCGAGACCGGTGAGGTTCTCCCCGGTGGCGACGGAGGCGCGGATCCCGCGGCCGACGACCGCGTGCCCCTCCGCGTCCCAGCGCCGGACCGGTTCCTCGACCCACGTCAGGTCCAGCGTGCGTTCGAGCTCGCTGACGTACCGGACGGCCTGCTTGCGCGCCCAGGTCTCGTTCACGTCGAGCATCAGGCTCGGCCGCGCTCCCCGCCGGCCCTTGGCGAGGACGTCGCGGACGAGGGCGAGCCGGTGCGCGTCGTGCTCGACGTCGAGGCCGCCCTTGATCTTCGCCGCGCGCACGCCCAGTTCGGCGTAGGCCTCGTACACCGCGACGAACTCGGCGTCGTCCAGCGCGATGTCGAGCCCCGAGGCGTAGGCGGGCACCCGGCGGTCGCGCCCGCCGAGCAGCCGCCACAGCGGTTCGCCCGCCGCCTGGGCCTTGATGTCCCACAGCGCGGTGTCGATCGCGCCGATCGTGCCGAACACCGCGCCGGTGTGGCCCGCCTTGAACGTGCGGCGCAGCATCGTGTCGTAGAGGGCGGTGACCGACCGCGGGTCCTCGCCCTCGATGGCGGCGAAGACGTTCTCGATCTCCACGCAGGGGCCGAGACCGACGCCGCTGATGCCCGCGTCGGTCTCGACGACCACGATCGGCACCCGGACGACGCCGTCGGCGTACACGCCGTTGGCGTCGCCGACGGGCCTGCCCCAGTCCTGGACGGTCGTGAGGGTCCGGTATCCGGTGATGCGCATGGTCAGCCCTTCGTGGACCCGGCGGTGACCCCGTCGGCGATCTGGCGTTGCAGGAACAGGTACACGACGAGGACCGGCACCGCCGTGATCAGCACACCGGCGGCGAAGACCGGGATGTCGTCGGAGTACTGGCCGCGCAACGAGGTGACGCCCACCATCAGCGTCCGGTGCTGCGCGGAAGGCATCAGCAGCAACGAGATCAGCACGTCGTTCCAGCAGAACAACGCGTCGAGCACACCGGCCGACAGCAGCGCCGGGGCGCCCAGCGGCAGCATGATCCGCCAGTAGACCCCGTACACCGAGTTCCCGTCGATGCGGGCCGCGTCGACGACGTCCGCGGGCACGGTCGCGTAGTAGCTGGTCAGCAGGAAGATCGTGAACGGCAGGAACTGCGCCACGTAGGCGAGCACCAGCCCGGGGTAGGTGTCGGTCAGCCCGGCGCCGGCCAGGACCCGGGCCAGCGGGACCATGACGACCTGGAAGGGGATGAACAACGCGGCGAGCACGCCGAGGAAGAGCGCGGACGAGCCGCGGAACCTCAGGCGTGCCAGGGCGAACCCCGCCATCGACCCGAACAGCAGCAACAGCGCGACCGAGCAGGTCACGACGACCACCGAGTTCAGGAAGTAGCGGGACATCCCCGCGCTGGTCCACGCCCGCGCGAAGTTGTCCCAGTTCCACGCGCTCGCCGGGGAAAACCGGTCGAGGACGTACTCGCGGCGGGTCTTGAGCGCGACGTTGGTGGTGAACACCAGGGGGTAGACGGTGGCCAGCGCGAGCAGCGCCATCGGCACCGCGGCGCCCCACCTGGTCAGCCGGGAGCCGGGCATCAGTCCTCCCGGCCCGTGCGCCGCAGGACGGCCACCTGGGCCAGCCCCACGACGAGCATGATCAGGAACAGCACCGTGGACGCGGCGGAGGCCAGCGCGGGCTGGTTCACCTGCCCCTGCTGGATCCACACGTAGTACTCGGGTAGGTAGGTCGACCCCTCCGGGCCGCCGCTGGTCATCACGTACACCAGGCCGAACATCGAGGTGAGCATGCCGATCAGGGTGGTGACGAAGACGAACTGGATGGTGCGCGTCAGGCCGGGCACGACGACGTGCCGGATGGTCTGCGGCAGCGAGGCGCCGTCGACCTCGGCCGCGTCCAGCAGCGACGGGTCGAGGGTGGCGAAGCCCGCCAGGAAGACGACGAGCGCCATGCCGAACGTGGCCCACACGTGCACCCCGGCGACGGCGAAGATCGCGACGTCCGGATCGCCGAGCCAGTCCACCGGCCCGAGCCCCAGCGCGCCGAGCGCGGTGTTGAGCGGGCCGTCGAAGGCCAGCAGCAGGGTGAAGATCGCGCCGACGATCACGGGGGAGAGCACGGCGGGGAAGAAGTAGACGCCGCGGTACACGCGGTGCCCCGGCACCTTCAGGTGCAGGAAGGTCGCGATCAGGCCGGGGACGGCCACCGCCACCGGGAGCAGCAGCACGAGCAGTCCGACGTTGCGCAGCGCGGTGAGGAAGAGCGGGTCGTCCAGCAGCGCCGCGTAGTTGTCGAACCCGACCGCCGTGCCGTCGCGGTCGCCGTCCCCGGTGAACGAGAAGTTGACGCCGAGCACGAGCGGCCACAGCCGCAGTCCCGCGATGATCAGCACCGCCGGTGCCAGCAGGACCAGGGGAGCGAACCGCTCGGCGCGCGAGCCCCGGGCTCTGCGTCGCCGGGCGTCCGCAGTGGACAGTTTGACATCCATTGTGGACGAACTCACGCGCTCAGCCCGTCTTGTCGGACTCGGCCAGCTGCCGCAGCACGTCGTCGACCGTGGCCGAACCGCTGAGCAACTGCTGCGAGAGCCGGCCCATGAGGTCGATCGTCTTGGAGCCCAGGGCGACGTGCAGCGCGGGCTTGCCGGTCTTGACCTCCGAGACGATGGACTCGACGGCTGGGCCGCCCGCGGAGGCGTCGATCGTGGTGTCGGCCGCGATCGCACCGCTGTCGAGGGAGAAGGCCTTGAGCGCACCGGGCGAGGTCAGCGACCGCACCAGGTCGGCGGCCAGCTTCGGGTCCTTGGCCCACTTCGCGACGGCGTAGCCGATGCCGCCGTCGTAGGGCAGGCTCGGCTTGGCGGCGGGGGTGACCACGGGCGCGGTGCGCACACCGACGTTCTCCGGCGTGAGGAACTCCGCGAAGTCCTTCCAGTGCCCCACGTCCGACATCAGGCCGATGACGTTGGCCGCCTTGCCGGAGCTGAAGGCCGCGAACGCGTCGTTGAACATCGCGGTGGAGTTGGCGCCGTCGGTGTTGAGCCCGGACTCGCCGGCCTGCCGCCACAGCTCGAAGACCTTCCGGACGTTCGGCGACGTCCAGTCGCGCCGGCCCGCGATCCAGTCGTCGTACTCCTGCGGGGTCAGCGCCGCCGATCCCAGCGCCGACAACCAGAACTGGATGCCGATGCCCTCCTTGTTGCCCAGGGCGAAACACCGGGCGCCGGTCTTCTGGGCGATGGTGGCGCAGTCGCGGACGAACGCGTCCCACGTCGCGGCGGGCGCGTCGGGATCGAGGCCCGCCTTGCGGTAGAGGTCCTCGTTGAGGTAGATCGGGTGCCCCTGCAACGTCACCGGCTCGGCGTAGACCTTCCCCGCCTTCGTGAACGCCTCCCACCCGGCCAGCCGCTGCCGGTCCTCGCCCACGTAGGCGTCGAGCGGCGTGAGGGCGTCGGTGCGGTCGCGGAGCTGGCCGCCCCCGTTGAACAGGACGACGTCGGGCCCCTTGCCGGCCTGGATGGCCGCGCCGAGCAGGGTGTAGTACTGCTCGAACGGCTGCGCCACGAACTCGACGGCCACGCCGGGGTGCTTGCGCGCGAAGTCGGCCTTGGCCTCCCGCACGTACCCGGCGGCCTTCGGGTCACCCGACTTCCAGTCCCAGACCACGATCTTGCCGCCCGGCCCGCCGGAGTCCGACCCCGGTCCCGCGGCGCTCCCGCACCCGGCCGACAGCAACAGCCCTGCCGCGAGGGCCGCGGACCACACCGTGCGCTGCATCATCGCTGCTCACTTCTCGAGTGGTGGCTCGTGCAGTGAACATAAGTCGTATGACGTATCACGTCAACGGCTCCATCTGAGTCGTGCGAGGGGCTGCGCGAGGCTGTGACGGGCGTCCGGCGCCCAGCCGCCCGCACCGGAATGGGGCCTGATGCCGGCCGAGTCGTCGTCCACTGTGCTCACGGCGTTCAAGCCCGCCGCTGCGCCCCGGTGGTCGGACACCGATCCGGGGGCCTCGCGGCGACGAAGGTACCGGTGTGAAGTTCCGTGACCGGATCACCGCCGCGACGATGCACGCGACCGCCCGCTGGACCGTGCGCTACGGCGAGGTGCTCCGCTTCGCCGGAGCGGATCTGCCCCGTCCGCGCCCGGTCCGCGTGCCCACCCGCCACGGTCCCGTTCGCGTGCACGTCTACCGGCCGCTCTCCGAACCTGTGCATGGCGCCGCACACGTCCACTTCCACGGCGGCGCATTCCTCATGCGCTACCCGTTCATGGACGACTGGTGGTGCCGCTACCTCGCCGCGACGACCGGCGTTCTCGTGCTGAACGTCGACTTCCGCGCCGCGCCGTACGTCGCCTATCCCGTGGCCCACCACCAGTGCCACGACGTCGGGGCGTGGGCCGCGGCCGGCGGAGGCGATCTCCGCTTCGACCGGGACCGGATCTCGGTGGGCGGGTTCTCCTCCGGCGGAAACCTGGCGGCGTCGGTCGCCCTGCAGGCCCGTGATGGCGGACGCTGGCTCCCCGCCCTGCAGGTGCTCGGGATCCCCGTGCTCGACTTCCACGACGAACCCGGCCACGACGAGCCGGGCATGATCACCCCGCAGCTGCGCCGGCTCGTGCGCCGGGTCTACTTCCCCGATCCCGCAAGCCGCCTGGAGCCGTGGGCTTCCCCTCTGCTGGCAGGGGACCTGTCAGGCCTGCCGCCGGCGGTGGTCCTCACCGCCGAGCGCGACGTGCTGCGCCACGACGGCCGGCGCTACGCCGCACGCCTGCGCGAGGCCGGTGTGCCGGTGCACCACGACGAGACACCCGGCACCGACCACTACTTCCTCACCGAGAACCCCGTTCGGGCGCGCACCACCATGGCCATGGTCGCCGAGCACATCAGCGCCGCTGTGTCCTGAGCCGGGGCACACGACGGTGCCTGCCTCGCCCGCTCCGCGACGTGGCTCGCCCGGGGTCGCGGGTGCGGCCCCGGCCCACCGAGGGGCCCTCGACGCGGTCGAGCACGTCCTCCAGGCCGAGCGTGGCCGCTCTCCGCCGTGGACGAGCACGAACTCCGATCCGGGCGGCGGCGTCCTCACCGCACACCGTCGAGGGTGCCTTCCTCGCCGCTGCCGGCGATCAGGCGTGCTTCCTCCACCAGCGCCGCGCGCACGGCGGCGGCCGGGCCGGTCAGGTCGCCGACACGGGCGAGTCCCATCGAGCGGCGGGCCCAGCCGGGGTCGTCCACCTCGACGCAGACGACGTCGCGGGGCAGGGCGGCGACCGCGAGGCTCGGGATGGTCGTGATCCCGAGCCCGGCGGCGACGAATCCGAACCGGGTGGACCAGTCGCCGAGTTCGGCCACCACGTGCGGATCCGGCACCGTCGGCCACGCGCCGAACTGCGGTTCGCCCCGTGCGCCCCGGCCGACAACCCACCTCTCGCGGGCGAGCTCCGCGGCCGGCACCCGCCGCGCGCCGGCCAGCCGGTGCCCGGCGCCCACCGCGACCAGCAGGGTGCCGGTCGGCAGCCGTTCGACCTCGATCCCGGTGAGGTCCCAGTCGGGAAGGTCGTTCCCCGACGCCAGGATCGCCAGGTCGAGCCGGCCCGTTCGCAGGCGCCGGATCTGCACGGGCGTGGACGATTCCAGGAACTCGATCTCGATCGACGGGTGGGTGGCGCGGACCGCGGCGATGGTGCGGGGCACCAGCCGCAGGGCCGCGGTCGGGAAACCTCCGAGCGCGATGCGACCTCCGAGCGGCGCCGGTCCGCCTTCGAGTTCGCGCTGCGCGAAGTCGTACTGGTCCAGGATCGCCGCCGCGCGCGTCGCCAGCCGACTGCCGGCCTCGGTCGGCCGGACACCGCGGGGGCCGCGGTCGAACAACCGCACACCGGCAGCGGACTCGAGCGCGGCGATCTGCTTGGACAACGCCGACTGCGTGAAACCCAGACGCTCGGAGGCCGCGGTGAGGGACCCCGCCTCGATGACCGCCCGCAGTGCGCGGAGCAGCTGGGGGTGGACGTCGAGGACCATGAATCCAGTATGCCGCCGCGGAATGTCCGCGTTGATCAACTTTCGCTGGTGGCACGCCTCCCGGGGCCTCGAGACTGCGGAGGACCCCGTGAAGCGCTTTCCGGGGACCGCCCACGCCCTGGAGGCCGCCATGCCCGTCGAAGCGCGCGACGGCCTGTTCATCGGCAGCATCTCACCGGAGGTGACCACGGACGCGGCCGGAGCCGCGGAGCTCTTCACGGAGGCGGCCAGGTCGTTCCGGTTGCCGGCGGTCCCGCTGGGGGAGACGGACGACCCGAACTGGGTTCTGGAGCAGCTCGGCGCGCTGGAGGCCGTTCCGGCGCTGCGGCGTCTCCGGCGCGGCAACGCCGCACGGACGGGCAACTACACGGGGATCACGACGTACGTCCGCCGGCGTGGGCACCACGTCGATCCCGGCGACCTCGACCTCCGCATCGCCACCAGGGTGGACGCCGGCTTTCCGGTGCTGCGGGAGGTCGCCGAGCGGCAAGGCGTCCCGGTGCCCCGTCTGCAGGTGGGCGTCAACACCCTCGACCTGGCGGTCTTCGGCCTGGGCTTCGGTGTGCGCTCCGAACTGGGGGCCTTTGTCGAGGCGACCCGTCGGGAGACGCTCGCGGCGTGGGAGCGCACGGGCGGCAACGTCTTCTTCTTGGTCGAGACGCCGGTCGCCATCGTCCTCGCCAACCTGGCCCGCGGGCACGGGGGAGTGCTGAACTGGCTCGCGGGGGCGCTCGAAAGGGTGGTGGGCGCTCTGCCCGCGGGCGCGCCGTGGGGTTTTCACTTCTGCTACGGGGATCTGGGCAACAACAGCATCGGCGACCACGGTGCGGTCGCCGAGCGGCTGGGACTGCACCGGCTGCTCTACCGGCCCGCGCACTCGGTGCGGATGATCGGCACGGTGCTGCGGCGACTGGCCGAGAGCGGGCACGTGTCGGAGTTGGTGCACGTTCCGCTCGCTCTGGGAAAGAGGCCGCCGTCGTTGGCTTCCGAGGACTACGAGGCTTACCGCGCGATGGTCGTACCGGAAGAGACGAAGGTCTTCGCCGGGGCGATCCACCACGGACGGTCCACAGAGGAACTGGTGGCCCTCTACCGCGTGCTCGACGACGTGTTCGGTCGGCGCGTCGGCATGGCGAACTCCTGCGGCCTGGGACGGCACAGCGCGGACCAGGTGCACGTCTGCCTCGGGCACATGCGGGCGCTGGCGCACAGCTGACGGCCCGGTGCCGAGAGCCGACTCCGTTGTTCCGCGAAGGGGTGTTGGCAGCACGTCCGGGCTCCGTGTCTCAACGGGTCCCGGACTTGCTGACGCGCGCGAGGACCTGCCGATGGATGAGCAAGGCCTGCTCGACCCGACGGACGTCGAGGGGACCCGCAAGGCGATTGGCGCCCTTCGTGGCGGACGCCTCCCACGCCACCCGCCTCGGTGCACGGCTGGGCCGGCCTCTACCGCGAGGGCGGCGCTCATCCGGCTGGGCGATCACGCTGCCACCGGGACAGAACGGGAAGTGCAGGCTTCCCGGTCTTCTCAGGCCACGCCCGGCGTGATGAGGTCGAGACGAATCCCGGTGCGAGGCGAACCCGGGAGTCGGGCGCCATCGGTGACCGATTCCCGCGCGGACTGCGCGACGCGTCCGGCGAGCACGTCGAGCTGCCCGAGGTCCATCCAGGAGCTGGACCCCGGCTGTGACCGATGCGACCTGGCCACGCTCGACCTGGACGTCGTCGGCGCCACTGGCGCCCCGATCCGTCCGTTGGCGCTCATCGGGTCGTGAGAGCGCTGCAGTCTCAGGGAACGCGCACGAACCTGATCTCCAGACGGGGGACGCCGGGTGCCTCCAGGACCTCCGTCAACTGATCGCCCGCCCTGATGAACCGCAGCACCGGCGTCTGCCAGCGCTGGCCGTTGCGGTTGGGCCAAGTCGACCCGATGATGACGTTGGAGGAGTACTCGCCCCTGCGGTCGACCTCGTAGGTGCCGAACTGCCCGAGGGACCTGCCGACGACGGCGGCGTTCTCCTCGGGCGTGCCCACCCTCTCGCCGCTGGCGAACCGAGGGATGGTGGTGTCCTGGAAGACCTCGACGAACGTCCCGTTCTCGGAGAACGTGACCATGCCGTCCGGGTTGTCGCCGTAGGGCCGCCGCTCGGCGGGCCCGCCGGGGTCGGACACCGCCGACACCATCCGCCAGGTGCCGGCCAGCTCGTTGCGGGAGGGCTTCCCCTCACGGGCGGCACCCGTGGCGGGGCCGGCGAGCCCGGCCACCAGTGCCAGCAGAGCGGACACGGTCACACCGGTGCGCACTGGTCGACGCATGATCATCCTTTCGCCGGGTGAACGGGCACGGCGCCGGAAACGCGAAACCTGAACCGCTGCAAGCCTTTCCAACGGATCCGGGCGCTCTTCCTTTCACGGTAGAGATCCGTTCGCGGAACCACCAACGACTGATCGTCATCGCACCCATGCGACCTGCTCATGCGTCGCGGGCAGGAGAGAGCCGGCGGCATACGGGCCGACATCGTGGATCTGTCTAATCTGGACGCAGAGAGGTCTTCACCGAGGAGCCCGACCGCGCGGTGGGAATCGCGCGCTGCCAGTCGTTCCTCGATCCGCTGCACGTGCTGCCGAACACCAACGGCACGCGCAACGGGGGCGTCTTCCAGCTCACCAACGCCCTGCTCAAGGGGTTCGGCGGCACGCTGCGGCAGGCCTACGACCCGGAGCGGAACAGCCAGCTGGCGCAGGAAGCACGACTTCTCCGCGTGGGCGCACTGCGACCAGCCGTTCCGCACGGGCACCGCCGCTCCGGCCGGTCAGAGCGGCAGCTCGCCCCTGTCGCGCAGCGGGCGCAGCTCGTCCGAGGCGGCCAGTTCCGCGACCGTCGGGCTCAGGTAGAACGTGCGCGCCCGCAGTTCCACGCCGAGGTCCTCGCGCAGCCGGACGATCAGGTCGGCCGCGATCAGCGAGTGCCCGCCGAGCTCGAAGAAGTCGTCGTCGACGCCGACCTCGTCGAGCCGCAGCGCCTGCGCCCACAGCCGGCACAGGTAGCGCTCCAGGGGCGTTCCCGGCGCGGCGGCGGTGCCGGGCTCCTCGTCGTGGTCCTGGCGGGCGAGTGCCGCCCGGTCGAGCTTTCCGTTGCCGGTCAGGGGAAAGCGGTCGACGACGCGCACCCTCGCCGGCACTAGGAACCCGGGCACCCTCGCCCGCGCCCAGTCGCGCAGGTCGCGCGGGGAGGGGGCGTCGCCGGTGGTGACGACGTGGGCCACGAGCTGGGTCCCGCCGCCGGCGGCCGGTTCCGCGGTGACCTCGGCGGCCGCGACCCCGGGGTGCTCGCGCAGGACGGCGGCGGCCTCGCCCGGTTCGACGCGGTAGCCGTTGATCTTGACCTGCTCGTCGGCGCGGCCCGCGAACTCGAGGGTGCCGTCCGCGCGCCAGCGGGCCAGGTCGCCGGTCCGGTACTGCCGCCCGCCGCCGGGCGCCGGGGGGAAGGCCTCCGCGGTGGCGGCGGGTTTGCCCAGGTAGCCGAGCGCCAGACCGGCGCCCAGCGCGTGCAGGTGACCGACGACGCCCGGTGGCACCGGGCGGCCGAGGGGGTCGAGCACCCGCACGTCGGTGCCCCGGATCGGGCGCCCGATCGGCAGCGGCCCGTCGCCGGCGCTGCCGCGGATCGTGGCGCACGTCGTGAAGGTCGTGTTCTCGGTCGGGCCGTAGCCGTTGGTGAACACGATGCCGGGATGCGCGTCGAGCAGGCGCGCCACCGCGTCCGGGGACACGACGTCACCGCCCGCGAGCGCGTGCCGCACACCGGCGAAGCAGTCCAGGTGCCGGTCGGTCATCTGCTGGAACAGGCCCGCGGTCAGCCAGAGCACGGTGACGCCCTCACCGGTGATCGCCGCCGCGAGGCCCGCCGGATCGACGTCACCCGGTGGCAGCAGGGCCAGGCGCGCTCCGGCGGCGAGCGTGCCCCACAGCTCGAACGTCGACGCGTCGAACGCGACGGGCGCCGCCTGCAGCACCGTGTCGCCAGGGCCGAGGTCGGCCCAGTCGGGCTCGTCGACCAGGCGCGCCACCGCGCGGTGCGGCACGCACACGCCCTTGGGCTCGCCCGTCGACCCCGACGTGTAGCTCACGTAGGCGAGTGCGTCGGGTGAGAGGTCGGCGGGCAGTGCGACGGGATCTGTTGGCTCCGGGGCGTCGAACGGCACGACGGTGCGCCCGCCGGGCACCTGCCCGAGGCCGGGATCGGCGAGCACCACCCGCACGCCCGCGTCGTCGAGCAGCGCGGTCACCCGCGCGTCCGGCCAGTCCGGTGCCGGCGCCAGGTACGCGCCGCCCGCCCGCAGCACCGCGAGCAGCGCCGTGACGAGTCCGGGCGACCGTCCGCCGACGACACCGACGACCTCGCCGGGACGCACTCCGGCGGTCACCAGGACCGCGGCCAGCGCGTCGGCGCGGTCCACGAGCTGCCGGTAGGTGAGCGCGAGCCCGCCGCCGCTGACGGCGACGGCGTCCGGGCCGGCCGCGGCACGGGCGCGCACCAGGTCCGGGATCGTGCGGGCGGCGGGCGGGGCGGCGCCCGCGCCGAAGCGCGCCACCGCCGCGAGGTCGGCTTCGGAGGCCAGCCGGAGCACGGAGATCCTGGTGGACGGGTCCCGCCCGGCGTCGTCCAGCGCCTGCGCGACCTGGCTCGCCACGTCGGCGGTGCGCGCGTGCAGCCGTGATCCGTCCGGGGTGGAAACGAGTCCGCTGCCGTCGACGGCGACCGGGTCCGCGCCGGCGAGCAGCGGTTCGACCTGGGCGCACAGGTCGGCGAACGGCGGGTCGGCCGCCAGGTCGACCCCGGTGGTGGTCGCGCCCGCGGTCACCTCGACCACGTCGCTGTGCGTGCGGCGCGCGGTCACGGCCACCAGCGCGGCGAGCGCCTCCCGCGGCGGGACCGCCAGGTCGACGGCGCCGTCCGCGGGCCAGGTGACAGTTCGCAGCATGATCGCCGACTCCTCCAGACCCGCGGGGCACCCCACCCCGAGGGTGGTCCGGCGCCGGGGCGGTCACCAGTCAGGGAAGTCCCCGAATCACGGGACCGCGCGCCGCGCCTAGAGTCCGTGGCCCAGCCCGGGGAAGGGGGTCGCGGTGCCGCTCACGATCGCCGCCCGGTTCAACGGTCCCGACGACAGCGCGCACGGCGGGTACGCCTGCGGCCTGCTCGCGGGCGGGAGCACCGGGGACGTGGCGGTGACCCTGCACGCGCCGCCGAGGCTCGGCCGGCCGTTGCGGACCGAGCACACCGGCCGGCGCACCCACCTGTGGGACGGCCCCGGCCTGGTCGCGACGGCGGCGCCGACCCGGCACCGGGTGGCCGTGCTCGACCCGGTCGACCCGGTCCTCGCGCGGGCCGCCGAGCCGGGCTTCCGGGGACGCGAGCGCCATCCGTTCCCGCGCTGCTTCGCCTGCGGCACCGGCCGGGCGGACGGCCTGCGCCTCGCCCCCGGCGCGGTCGAGGGCAGGCCGGACGTCGTCGCGTGCACCTGGACGCCGCAGGAGAGCATGCTGGCCGGGGACGGGCGGGTGCGGGCCGAGGTCGTGTGGGCCGCGCTCGACTGCCCGTCCGGCTGGACCACCGACATGACCACCACGCCGATGGTGCTCGGCTGGATGCGCGCGAAGATCCGCGAACGCCCCGCCGCCGGACGCGCCTGCGTGGTCGTCGCACGGCTCGACGACGCCGGCGAGCACGGGATCACGGCCACCTCCGCCCTGCACGACGACGCCGGCGTCCTGCTCGCCGCCGCGACCACCCGCTGGTACCCGCCCCGCGGCTGAGTCGCGTCCGGGGTTCTCCGGACTGCCTCGCGGCCGGGAGGTCGACTTCGCTGGGGGAGGCGGCCACCGGGGAGCGGAGAAGATCGCATGCGGATACCGAGATCGCTGGACCCCGCCGAGGTCGACGCCGTCGACCTCGCGGCGGTCGATCTGGCCGACCCGCGGACCTACTCCCACGGCGACCCGCACCCGATCTGGGCCCGCCTGCGGCGCGACGACCCGGTGCGCTGGCACCCGGTCGGCGACGACCTGGGCTTCTGGTCGGTCACGACGCTCGACCACTGCTCACGGGTGCTGCGCGAGCACGAGAACTTCACCTCCGAGCGCGGGACGCTGCTGAGCCTGCTCGGCAAGGACGACCCGGCGGGCGGGCGCCAGATGGCCGCCACCGACCCGCCGCGCCACACCCGGATGCGCGGGCCGCTGCAACGGGCCCTCACGATCAAGCAGGTCGAACGCTCGGCCGACCACATCCGCGCCGAGGTGCGCGCGCTGCTCGCCCCCGCGGCCTCCGGCGAGCCGTTCGACTTCGCGGCGGCCGTGACGCGGCTGCCGATGGCGGTCACCGGCATGCTGATGGGCCTGCCGCCCGCCGACTGGCCCCGGCTGACGCTGCTCACGCTCAAGTCCATCGCCCCCGACGACCCGGAGTTCAGCGAGGGCGACGAACCCGCGCTCGCCCTGCGGCGGGCCCACCGCGAGCTGTTCGCCTACTTCTCGGACGTGGTCGCGGAACGGCAGCGGCACCCCGGCGGGGACGACCTGATCAGCCTGTTGCTGGGCATGGAGGTCGACGGCCGCGAGATGAGCGCGGGCGAGGTGGTCGCCAACTGCTACAGCCTGCTGCTCGGCGCCAACGTCACCACCCCGTACGTGCCGGCGGCCGCGCTGCACGCCCTGATCGGCACCCCGGCGCTCGCCGGCGTGCTGTCCGCGGGCCCGGCGCCCGACGCCGTGGCGGCGATCATGGAGGAGTCGCTGCGGTGGGCCTCGCCCGCCAACCACTTCATGCGCTACGCCGTGCGCGACGTCGACCTCGGCGGCACGCGGGTGCGTTCCGGCGACGCGGTGGTCACCTGGCTCGGTTCGGCCAACCGGGACGAGGCGGTGTTCCGGGACCCGTTCACCTTCGACCCGTCCCGCAAGCCCAACCGCCACATCGCGTTCGGCGCCGGCGCGCACTACTGCGTCGGGCACACGGTGGCCAGGGTGACGCTGCGCGCCCTGTTCGAGGAGATCATCGCCACCTTCGCCGACCTCGAACCCGCGGGCGAGGCCGAGCACCTCTCCTCGAACTTCGTCGCGGGCATCAAGCACCTGCCGGTCGTGGCGAAGGTCCGGTCCGCGCGGCCGGTGAGCCCGCCCGGGCAGCGGGAGCGGACGTGACCGGGGTGGCGGGCGACCTGGTGGACGGCGCGACGTACCTCGCGGGACAGCCCTTCCCGCTGTGGCAGCGGATGCGCGAGCACACCCCGGTGCTCTGGCACGAGCCGGGCGACTTCCCCGGCTTCTGGTCGGTGACCGGCTACGACGACGTGCGGACGGTGCTGCGCGACCCCGGGCTGTTCTCCTCCGCGGCCGGGATCCTGTTGCGCCCCACCGCCCAGGGCGCCGATCCCGGCGGCGGCCGCACGATGGCGCTGTCCGACCCGCCGCGGCACACGGTCCTGCGCGACGCCATCGCCGGGCACTTCTCACCGCGCCACCTCCGCTCGCTGCAGGCCGAGCTCGACGACGCGGCGCAGCGGATCGTGCGGCAGGCCGTGGCGGCGGGCACGGTCGACTTCGTCACCGGCATCGCCGCGACCCTCCCGGTCGAGGTGGTCTGCGCCTTCCTCGGCCTGCCGGAGGCCGACCGGGGGCAGATCACCGGGTGGACCACCGACGCGTTCTGCGCGGGCACGGCCTGGGAACGCAGCGTCGCCCACATGAAGATCCTCGACTACTTCACGACGCTGGTGCGCCGCCGCCGTGACAGCGGGGGCACCGACCTCGTCAGCGTGCTCGCCTCCGTCGAGCTCGACGGACGGCCGCTGCCCGTCGAAGAGGTCGTGCTCAACTGCGACAACCTCCTCGTCGGGGGCACCGAGAACACCCGGCTCGCGATGTCGGGCGGCGTGCTCGCCCTCGCCCGGCACCCCGGGCAGTGGGAGCTGCTGCGGACCCGGTTCGACGAGGTCGCGGACACCGCGATCGACGAGGTCCTGCGCTGGACGTCGAGCGCGACCCACCTGGCGCGCACGGCGACCGGGGACACCGTCCTCGGCGGCACCGCGATCGGCGCGGGCGACCTGGTCGTGTGCTGGCTGCCGTCGGCGAACCGCGACCCCCGGCAGTTCCCCGACCCCGACGTGTTCGACCTGCGCCGCACCCCCAACCGGCACCTCGCGCTGGGCGCCGGGCCGCACTACTGCGTGGGCACCCGGCTCGCGAGGGCGGAGATGCGCGCGATCCTGCGCGAGCTCACCGAGCAGGTCTCCCGGATCGAGCTCGCGGGCGAACCGGAGCTGCTCGACTCGATCGTCGTCAACGGCCTGCGCGCTCTGCCGCTCACCCTCGTGCCCTAGAGGCACCCGACCGAAGCCGAGAGGTGCACCAGCGATGCACGCCATCCCGTCGCCCAACATCTGGTCCGACCCGGACGTCTACGAGCTGGAGAACCTCGCGATCGACCCCGACGGCGAGATCGAGGACGCCCTGCGGTCCATCACCGACTGGGCGGGCCTCGACGTCGTCGACATCGGCTGCGGCACCGGGTTCCACCTGCCCGCCTTCGCCGCGACGGCGCGGTCGGTCGTCGGCGTCGAACCGCACCCGCCGCTGGTCGAACGGGCGCGGGCCAGGGTCGCGGACCTCGGCCACGTCCAGGTCGTCGAGTCCGGCGCCCAGGAGCTGCCGCTCGCCGCCGGGTCGGTCGACGTCCACCACTCCCGCTGGGCGTACTTCTTCGGGCCCGGCTGCGAACCGGGCCTCGCGGAGCTCGACCGGGTGATCCGGCCGGGCGGCACGTCGTTCGTCATCGACCACGACGGCGTCGGCTCGCCGTTCGGCAAGCTCTACCGCAGCGGCTGGGCGGTGCTCGACCCCGCCGAGGTCGACCGCTTCTGGACCGGGCGCGGCTGGACGAAGCAGAGCGTCGAGTTCCGCTGGGTGTTCCCGGACCGGGCCACGGTGGAGGCGGTGGTGCGGCTCGAGTTCGGACCGGTCGTGGCGCGGGAGGTGCTCGGCTCGTGGAGCGGCCTCGAGCTGCAGGACCGGGTGAACCTGTGGTGGCGGCGCTACTGACGGTCGAGCGCGTTGCCGAGGATCCGGTCGCCGATGCCCCCGCGCACCGCGCGCCCGGCCGAGCTGCCCGGTTTGCGCGCGGCCTGGTCGGTGAAGCACGCCAGGAACTCCTCCGCGATGCCCTCGCGGGGGTGGCGGCGCAGCACCTCGGCCTTGAACCCGGCGGTGAAGTCGTCCTGGTAGCGGCCGGAGATGTCGAGGCTCGTCGACCGTTCCAGCAGGAACCCCTCCGGGTGCGCGGCGACGTCGACGGTGTCCCACATGTGGCTGAGCACCAGGTCGACGAGCCGGGCACGCCGGTCGCGGTCCCAGCCGGCGCCGGTCGCGAACACGTCGGCCACGTGCCCGCTCGCGTCGTCGAAGGCGACCGTGTGGCTGTCGAACTCGGGCACGAGCGCGATGTCGTGCAGCAGCGAACCCACGTACAGCAGCTCCGGGTCGTACGGCACGCCCTCCCTGCTGCCGTAGGCGGCTGCCCAGACGTAGGACCGCACGCAGTGGTTGAGCAGCGCGACCGAGCAGTAGCGGGCCGCCACCTGGTACGCGCCGGCGCAGGCCGGGCTGTCGGGGAACGGCGGCAGTTCGAGCGTCATGGTGTCCACGGTCGACGGCGCACACCGCCCTGCCCATCGGGACATCTCCCTACAAGACACACCTGGTGCGGCTACCTAGGGTCGGGTCCGGTGGCCTGCGGAAACACCCGCGCACGAGCACAGGGGGAGCACGTCATGGTCGGTACGGCAGCCGAAGCCCCGACCGGGCCGGCCCGGCGGTTGCACGACCTGGCCGTGGACCGCGCGCGGTCCGGCCACACCGCCGACGACTTCCTGCGCGGTGGTCTCCCGCTGCCCGGCGACCTCCTCGACGAGCTGCGCGAGCACATCGCCCCGCCCGACCGGGAGGCCGGCACGCGCACGGTCCGCGGGCTGCTCGACCCGTTCCTGCCGGTGGGACCGACACCGCTGCGGTGGGGGCTGCCGCAGACCCCGGAGCTGCGGGCGCTGGACATCGCCATCGCGACGATCGCGCTCGCGGTCGGGCACCCGTTCGGCTGGGCGGGCCAGCAGGGCGGCCGGCTCGTCCACGACATCGTGCCCACGCAGGGGTTCGAGACCATGCAGGTCGGCGCGAGCAGCCAGACACCGCTCGAGTGGCACACCGAGGACGCCTTCCACCCCGAACGGGCCCACCTCGTCGCGCTGGTCTGCCTGCGCAACCCGGACGGCATCGGCAGCAGGGTCTCCTCCGTCCGCGACCTCGACCTCACCGGCGCGGAGATGGACGTGCTGCGCCGCCGCGACAGCCGGATCCTGCCCGACGACTCCTACCCCGAGTCCTGGCAGGCCGGCGGCGGCGAGGACGGGGTGGCCGCCGTCTGGGACGCCGACGACGGGCCGTGCCTGCGCTACGACCCCGCCTACACCCGGTTCCTCACCGAGGACCCGGAGTTCCGCGCGGTCTACGACAAGCTCGCGGTGAGCCTCGAACGGGCGAGCACGGTCGTCGACATCCAGGCGGGCGACGTGCTGCTGATCGACAACGACCTCGTGGTGCACGGCCGCAACTCCTTCACGCCGCGCTACGACGGCACCGACCGGTGGCTCAAGCGGATCCTGCTGCACCTCGACCGGCCGCGTCCCGCCGACGCGGCCACCGAACACCGCTACGACCAGCCGATCCGGACGGTCGCCGGCCGGACGGAGGACCGACGTGGGTGACCCGACTCCCCGGACCGGCGGGCTGACGCCGGAGCGTCAGCGGCTGCTCGAGAAGCTGCTCGCCGAGAGCAACGTGCCGCGCCGCGACGAGGGCGTGACCCGCCGGGGCGGTGACCGCTCCACGGCGCCGCTGTCGTTCGGGCAGGAGCGCCTCTACCTGGTCGAACAGGGCGTGCCCGGCTCGACGATGTTCGTCGGCACCGGCGCCGTGCGGCTGCGGGGCGACCTCGACGTCGAGGTGCTGCGGCGCAGCTTCGCCGTGCTCGTCGAACGGCACGAGGCCCTGCGCACCGCCATCGCCGAGTCTCCGGAGACGGGGGAGCCGGTCCAGCTGATCCGGCCGGGCGCCGAGGTGCCGGTCGGCCTGCCGGTGCGCGACGTGGACGGCGACGGGCTGCGGGCGGCGGTGGCGCTGGCCGCCGCGGAGCCGTTCGACCTGACCCGCCCGCCGCTGCTGCGGCCGGTGCTGCTGCGGGTCACCGACGCGCCCGCGCCGGAGTGGGTGCTCGTGCTGTCGATGCACCACATCGCGGTCGACGCGTGGTCGATCGGTGTGCTGATGAGGGAGTTCGGCGAGGTCTACCGCGCGCTGTCGGCCGGGCAGCCGCCTCAGCTGCCGGAGCTGCCCATCGGCTACGGCGACTTCGCCGCGTGGCAACGGGACAGGCTCGCGCACGGCGAGCTCGACGAGCAGGCGGCGCACTGGCGCGACCTGCTCGCCGGCACGCCGCTCGTGGACGTGCCGGTCGACCGGCCGCGCCCGGCGAACCGCGACTACTCCGGCGGCACCGTGCCGCTCGCCGTGCGCCCGGACGTCGTCGGCGCCCTGCGCGCGCTCACCGGTTCCGCCGGCACGACCCTGTTCACGGCACTGGCCGCCGCGTGGTCGCTGGTGCTCGGCCGCTGGTCCGGCGGCGACGACGTCGTGGTCGGCACGCCCGTGGCCGGTCGCCGGCGCTCCGAGCTGGAGAACGTCGTCGGCTTCTTCGTCAACACCCTGCCCCTGCGGCTCGGGGCGGACCCGGCGCAGGACTTCCGCACCGCGGTCGCCCGCGCGCACGAGGTCTGCGCCGACGCGTTCGCGCACCAGGACGTCCCGTTCGACCGCATCGTGGGCGAGTCCGCGCTGGAGCGCGACGTCTCGGGGCAGACCGCGCTCGCGCGGCACTGGCTCGCGCTGAACAACAACGCGTGGAAGGCCTCGTGGCCGGGAGTCGACGCCGAGGTCCTGCCCGACCTCGTCGGCACCGTGCGCTGCGACCTGTCCGTGCAGCTGGCGCCCGCCCTCGACGGCGGCCTCGACGGCCACCTGGAGTTCTCCGCCGAGCTCTTCGACGAGGGCACGGCGCAGCGGATCGCGGCCGCGTTCACGGACCTGCTCACCGCCGCGGCCGCCGCGCCGGACTCGACCGTCGCGGAACTGTTCGCCGAGGCCGAGCGGCCGGGCCTCGCCGCACTGCCGGGCGCCGTCGCACCGGTCGAGTCCGGGCACCCCGACGTGGTGCGCTGGTTCGAGGCGCAGGCGGACGCGACCCCGGACGCGGTCGCCGTCGTCGCCGACGAGCCGCACACCGAGGTGCGCTACGCCGAGCTCGATCGCCGGGCCGACCGGGTCGCCCACCTGCTGACCGGCAGGGGAGTGCGGCCGGGTGACCTAGTCGGGCTGCGGCTCGACCGCGGTCCCGCCCTCGTCGCCGCCGTGCTCGGCGTGTGGAAGGCGGGCGCGGTGTACCTGCCGCTCGTCGCGGACCTGCCGCCGCGGCGGCTCGAGCAGGTCCTCGGCATCGCCCGTCCCGCCGTGGTGCTGGAGGAGGCGGACCTGGTGCTCCCGGAGCAGGAGGGCGATCCCGCGCCACGGCTCGCCGTCCCGCTCGCGCCGGACGCCCCCGCCTACCTGCTGTTCACCTCGGGCTCCACCGGCGTGCCGAAGGGGGTGCTCGCCACCCACGGCGGCCTGCTCAACCGGCTCGCGGGCATGCAGGACAGCTACCGACTCACCGGGAACGACCGGGTGCTCGGCAAGGCGTCGACCGGGTTCGACGTGTCGCTGTGGGAGCTGTTCCTGCCGCTGGTGACCGGCGCGGCCGTGGTGCTCACCCGTCCCGACGGGCACCGCGACGTCGCCTACCTGCACGAGGTCGTCGCCGCCCGGCGCGTCACGATCTGCCACTTCGTGCCGTCGCTGCTGGAGGAGTTCGCCCGCGCGGAGGGCCCGGCGGCGCCCGCGCTGCGCCTGCTGCTCAGCGGCGGCGAACGGCTCACCCGGCAGCTCGCGGAAAGGGTCCTCGCCCGCTGGCCGGAGGTCCGGTTCGTCAACCAGTACGGGCCCACCGAGACCGTCATCGACGTGACGGCGGGAGACGTGACCGCGCCGGTGCCCGACGTCGTGCCCATCGGCGCGCCGGTGCCCGGCACCGAGCTGCTCGTGCTCGACGCGGCGGGCGCCCCGGTGCCGGTCGGCGTGCCGGGCGAGCTCCACGTGGGCGGCGTGCAGGTCGCGCTCGGCTACGTGGGAGCACCGGAGGAGACCGCCCGCCGCTTCGTGCCGCATCCCGCCCGGCCCGGTGAACGGCTGTACGCGACCGGCGACCGCGTCCGGTGGCTGCCCGGCGGCACCCTCGACTTCCTCGGCCGCTCCGACGACCAGGTCAAGGTCCGCGGGCACCGGATCGAGCCGGGCGAGGTCGAGTCGGTGCTGCGCGAGCACCCCGCGGTCACCGGCGCGCTCGTGCGCGTGCACACCGGCGACTCCGGCCACGCCCTGCTGGTCGCCCACGTGGTCGCGGAGGGTGAACCGGACGACCTCGGTGCCTTCCTCGCCGACCGGCTGCCCGCCGCGGCCGTGCCGGACCACGTGGTGGTGCTCGACCGGTGGCCGGTCAACACCAACGGCAAGGTCGACGTCGCCGCGCTGCCCGACCCGCTCGCCGCACAGGACCCCGGCGCCGGGTACGAGCCGCCGCAGGGCGAGGTCGAGCAGCGGCTCGCCGAGATCTGGGCGGAGCTGCTCAAGGTCGACGAGGTCGGGCGCACCACGTCGTTCGCGTCGCTGGGCGGCCACTCGCTGATCGCCATCCGCGCCGTCGGCCGCATCCGCAAGACCTTCGGCGCGCGGATCAAGATCGGCGAGTTCTTCGCCGCCGCCGATCTCGCGAGCCTGGCCGTGCTCGTGCGGGACCGGGCGCAGGACAGCGGCACCGATCCCGACGACGACGCTCCGATTCCCCGGCTCGACCGGGGCTGACTCCGCACAGCACGACCCGACGAACGGGAGAGCGCCCATGACAACGGCGGTGAACGTCGAGATCCGCACCGACTGGCAGGGGCGGTCGCTGCCCGCGCTGGTCCTGTCCGCGAGCCCCGGGGCTGACCTGGCCGCGTGGGCGGGCGAGCACGCCGCGGAGGTGCACCGGCTGGCGCGCACCGCCGGAGCCGTGCTGCTGCGCGGGTTCGCGGTCACCGGCCACGAGGACTTCCACGCGGTGATGCGGGCGTTGTCACCGCACATCCTCGACTACGGCGAGCGCTCCTCGCCGCGCACGATGGTGTCGAAGGGCGTCTACACCTCGACCGAGTACCCGCCGGAGGAGCGGATCCTCCCGCACAACGAGCAGTCCTACACGACCGACTGGCCGACGCGGATCGTGTTCTTCTGCGACCAGCCGCCCGCCTCGGGCGGCCGGACCCCGCTCGTCGACTCGCGCGGCGTGCTGCGCAGGCTCGGCGACGGCGTCACCGCGCGGTTCCGCGCCGAAGGGGTCCGCTACGTGCGCAACTACCTGGAGGGCATCAGCCTGCCGTGGCAGGAGGCGTTCCAGACCTCGGACCGGTCCGACGTGGACGAGTACTGCCGCCGGGCGGGCATCACCGCGGAGTGGGTCTCCGAGGACCAGCTGCGCACCGCGCAGGTGCGGCCGGCGATCCGCTCCCACCCGGTGACGGGGGAGGAGACCTGGTTCAACCACGCCCACTTCTTCCACGTGTCCTCGTTGCCGCAGGACGTCAGCGCCGGGCTGCTGGAGGCGCTGGACGAGGAGGACCTGCCGTACAACACCTACTACGGCGACGGCGGGGCCATCAAGCCCGAGGTGCTGGACCGGATCACCGCCGCGATGGACGCCGAGACCGTGGCGTTCGACTGGGAGCGGGGCGACGTCCTGGTGGTGGACAACATGATCACCGCGCACGCCCGCGAGCCGTTCGAGGGACCGCGCCGCATCCTCACGGCCATGTCCGACCCGATCAGCGCGACCGGAGGTGCGGCATGACCGCGGACGTCACCGGCTATCCCGGAGCGCACGCGCGGCCGCTCGACGACGAGCCGTTCGTGCTGGTGGTCGAGGCGCACACGCCGGTCGACGCGGCCGGCTGGCTCACCGAGCACCGCGCGCGGGTGCACGAGGACCTGCTGCGCCACGGCGCCGTGCTGCTGCGCGGGTTCGACGTGCCGGACGCGGACGGCTTCAGCCGGGCCGCGCGCAGCTTCTCGCCGGACCTGCTCGACTACGTGGAACGCGCGGCCCCCCGCACCGAGGTGGCGGACAGGGTGTTCACCTCGACGGAGGCGAGCAGGGACCGGTGGATCGAGCTGCACCACGAGATGTCCTACTCCCACAACTGGCCGAGCCTGCTGTACTTCTACTGCGACGTCGCGCCCGGTGCGCGCGGCGCCACCCCGCTCGCGAGCGAGCGCCGGGTCTTCCCGCGCATCCCCGCCGAGGTGAAGGAGCGGTTCACCCGGCACGGCGTGCGGTACGTGCGCAACTACGGCCCAGACGTCGACCTGCCGTGGCAGGAGGTCTTCCAGACCACCGACCGGCAGGAGGTCGAGGCGTACTGCGCGGCCTCGGGGACGACGGTGCGCTGGGACGGCGACAACCTGCGCACCACGGCGGACCGGCAGGCGGTGGCCACCCATCCGCGCACCGGCGAGACGGTGTGGTTCAACCACGCCCACCTCTTCCACCCCTCTGCGCTGCCCGCCGAAGTGGTCGAGGTCATGATCGAGGAGTACGGTCCCGACGGGCTGCCGCGCAACGTGCTCTTCGGCGACGGCGAACCGATCGAGGACGAGGTGATCGCCCTGCTCCGCGGGATCTACGACGAGGCCAGGGTGAGCTTCCCGTGGCAGCGCGGCGACGTCCTGATCGTCGACAACTTCCTCGCCACCCATGGGCGGGAACCGTTCGACGGCGACCGGCGCGTGCTGGTCGCCATGTCCGACCTCTTCGTGGCAACCGGGTGAGGAGCACCGTGCTGATCAGGACAGCGACCGCCGCCGAGGTGGCCGAGCCCGCCGACCTCGCACCGCCCGACCCGGTCGTCTCGGTCGGCCGCGAGGCGTACCTGGCGGAGGTGGCGGCGGGCCGGATGCGTCCCGAGTGGACCTGGTACGCGCTCGACGGGTCCCGGGTCGTCGCGCGCGCCCTGTGGTGGGGGCGCGAGGACAGCGACCGCCCGCTGACCCTCGACTGCCTGCACGTGCTGCCCGGCGTGCCCGACCGGGTCGCGCTCGCCACCGAGCTGCTGGAGCGCGCGCACGCTGAGTTCGGCACCAGGCCCGAGTACCGGGTGATCCGCGGCAGCGGGCTCGGCGACCCCGCCGTGGCCGACGCCGTGTCCTGGCGCGCCGCCGCGGCACGGGCGGCCGGGCTGACCGACGTCGTCGAACGGCTGCGCTACGAGTGGACTCCCGAGGCGGGCGTGCCCGCGCCGTCGCGGCGGCTCGTCTTCCGCCCGGCTCCGGACGACGAGTTCCTCGCGCTGTTCCGCCGCGCCGCGGTCGGCAGCCTCGACGTGGCCACCCGGCGCGACCTCGAGACCATGGACGCGGACGAGCAGGCCCAGGCCGATCTGGAGTTCTACCTGTCGTGCCCCGGTGAGCGGTCGTGGTGGCGGGTCGCGACCACGCCGGAGGGGGACCCGGTCGGGTTCGCCGTCCCGTCCGCCACGCCGTACCACCGCAACGTCGGCTACCTCGGCGTGCTGCCGGAACGGCGCGGGCAGGGCTACGTCGACGACCTCCTCGGCGAGATCACCCGCGTGCACGCCGACGGGGGAGCCGAGCGGATCACGGCCACCACGGACGTGCCGAACAAGCCGATGGCGGCGGCGTTCGACCGCGCCGGCTACTCGGTGACGGAGGTCAGGACGGTCTTCACCGCCCCGTCGCGCTGAGCCGCCTGCGCCGGACGGCCTCGGCGAGCGCCTGCCGGTCGAGCTTGCCCGAGGGGGTGAACGGCAGCGCGGCCACCGCCTCGAACCGGTGCGGCAGCATGTGCTCCGGCAGCATCGCCGCGGCGGCCGCGCGCAACTCGTCCGCCGCCGGGATGGCCGCGGTGTCCACCGGCACGAAGAACGCGAGCAGCACCCGGCTGTCCGCGGTCGCGCCGTCGACGAGCACCGCGACCTCGCGCACGCCGGGGTGCTGCCGCAGCACGCTCTCGACCTCGCCCAGCTCGATCCGGAACCCGCGCAGCTTCACCTGCTGGTCCCCGCGGCCGAGGAACTCGAGCTCGCCGTCCGGCAACCGCCGCGCGAGGTCGCCGGACCGGTACCCCACGCCGTCCTCGGTCGCGCGGAAGCGTTCGGCGGTCAGCTCGGGGCGGTTGAGGTAGCCGCGCGCGACACCGGCGCCGTGCACCCAGATCTCGCCGGGCTCGCCCGGCGGCACGGGCCGGCCGTCCTCGTCGCGCAGCACGATCCGCAGGTGCGGCAGCTCGCGGCCGATCGGGGACACCACGGTGCCGTGCAGGTCGGCGGGGCCGAGCACCTTGAACGTGGCGTGCACGGTGGTCTCGGTGATGCCGTACAGGTTGACCACCACGGGCGGCACGGGGCAGCGTTCGAGGAACGCGGCCACGACGTCGAGCTGGACGCTCTCGCCGGCGAACAGGACGTGCCGCAGCCCCAGTTCGGGCGCGCCCTGCTCGGCGTGGACGTGGGCGAGCTGGGTGAACACCGACGGCACCATGCTCAGCACCGTGACCCCGGCGGTGCGCAGCAGGGCGAGCAGCTCGTGCGGCGAGCGGGCGGCGCCGGAGCCCACCACGACCGCCGTCGCGCCGGTCGACCAGGCGGCCCACAGCTCGAACACGGAGACGTCGAAGCCCGCCGAGTGGAAGAGCGACCACCGGTCGTCCGGGCCAGCGCCGAGCAGCGGTGTCGTGGCGGCCACGAGCGCGAGCACGTTGCCGTGCGTGACCTGGCAGCCCTTGGGCAGCCCGGTCGACCCGGAGGTGTAGATGACGTAGGCGACGTCCTCCCGCGCCGGAGCGCCACCGGGATCGGTGGTGGAGCGGCGGGACAGGTCGACGCCGCGCAGCCCGGCGGAGACCTCGGGCGGGAGCGCGGCCAGGTCGCCGACGACGAGACCGATGGACGCGTCGTCGACCATGTGCCGCAGCCGTGCGGCGGGGTAGCCGGGGTCGAGCGGGACGTAGACCGCGCCCAGCTTGAGGACCGCGAGGACGGCGATCGGAACGCGGGCGGTGCGTTCGAGCACGAGACCGACCATCGTGCCGTGCCCGACGCCCTCGTCGCGCAGCGCGGCGGCCAGGCCGGTCGCGGCGTCGTCGACCTCGGCGTAGGTGAGCGCGGTGCCGCCGTCGACGAGGGCGGTCCTGTCCGGCGTGTGGCGGGCGACCTCGGCGAACGCGCCGGGCAGCGACTCGGTCATGTCCCCTCACCTCCGAGCAGGGCGGCGATCTCCTCGTCGGACAACCGGTCGAGCGCCGCGACGGCGGCGTCGACCTCCGGGTCCCGCGGCCGGGCGAGCTCGGCGCGCACGAGGGCGGCGAGCTCCTCGACCGTCGTGCCGGCTCTCAGCACGTCCTCGACGCCGACCCGCACGCCGAACGCCGCCTCCGCCCGCGCCACGATCCTGGCCGCCTGCAGCGAGTGCCCGCCCAGGTCGAGGAACGCGGCGGTCACCGAGACCTCCGGCAGCCCGATCACCTCGCCCCAGATGGCGGCGAGCGTCGTCTCGACCTCGTCCCTCGGGGCGACGAACGCGGGCGGTTCGGGGGCCTCCAGCGACACGAGCTCGAACGGCGCGGGCACCGCCGCCCAGTGGTAGGTGAGCGGAATCGCCGTGCCGGGCAGCTCCGCCGACAGGAACGACCGCAGCACCCCGTCGGGAACGGGATCGCCCTCGGGGGTGAGCTCGGCCCTCGTCCCGTTGCCCGCCACCCTCGCCCCGGCCACCGCCGGGTGCTCCCGCAGCAGCGCGGCGACCCGCTCGGGCGGCACGAGCCCGGACGGCGGGGGCAGCGGCCGGTCGTCCCCGCGGCCCACGGCGGCGAGCACCGCTGCGAGGTCGTCGCGCACCCCGGCCACCGTGGCGTCGCCGAGCAGGTCGGCGGCGTGGACGGTGTGGCCCCGCAGCGAACCGTCGGCGTGCTCGGTGAGGGTGATCGACAGCTCGAACTGCGCGCCGGGGCTCGGCAGCTCGAACGGCTCGGCGGCGAGGCCGTCCGCCGGCCAGTCCGCGAACGGCAGGTTCTGCACCGCCAGGCAGACGCGCACGAGCGGTGCGCGGGGACCCGGCGGGTCGAGCAGCTCGGCGGTCTCGACGATCCGCTCGAACGGCAGGTGCTGGTGCGCGTAGGCCGCGAGACAGGCCGCGCGCACCCGCCCGAGCAGCTCGGCGAAGTCCGGGTCGCCCGAGACGTCGATCCTGATCGGCAGCGTGGTGACGAACAGGCCGACGGCGTCCGCGGTGGCGGCGTCGCGGCGTGCGGCCGGTGTCCCCACGACGACGTCGGTCTGCCCGGTCCGGTGCGCGAGCACCAGGGCCAGCGCGGAGAGCAGCACCATGAACGGGGTCGCCTGGTGGCGTTCGGCGAGGGCGCGGACGGCGGTGGCCTGCGCGGCGGCGACGGTCAGCGGGCCGGACGAACCGCGCCAGCTCCGCTGCGGTCCCGGCGCGCGGTCCAGCGGCAGCGCGACCGCGCACGCCCCGTGCAGCGCCTTGCGCCAGAAATCCTCGTCGCCCTCGGCCGGCCGTGGCCCGCCGGGGAGGGAGGTGTCCGGTGGCACGGGCTCGCCCGTGGCGTAGGCCCGGCCGACCTGGCCGAGCAGGACGGCGAGCGACCAGCCGTCGACCGCGATGTGGTGGACCGCGACCCCCAGCGTCCACTCGTCCTCCGACCGCACCAGCACGGCGTGCAGGAGCGGGCCGGTCGCGAGGTCGAAACCCCGTGCGGCCAGCTCCGCGAGGGCGGTGCCGGGGTCGCCGTGCACGACGGGCAGCGGCACCGGCTGCCCGGGCCGCGCGGTGGCGCGCAGGGACTCGCGGTCGGGCGTGAACGTCGTGTGCAGCACCGGGAGCGCACCCAGCACGGCGGTGACGGCCGCGCGCAGCCGCTCGACGTCGAGCTCGCCGCGCAGCCGGACTCCGCCGACGACGGTGTACGCGGGCCCCGCGCCCATCCGGTCGAGCAGCCACAGCCATTCCTGTCGCCCGGTGGCGAGCCCGTCGGCGTCGTCCCGGGCGGGCGCCGGTGCCGGCGCGGTGCGCGACCAGGTGCCGAGGTCGCGCGGGGTCAGGTCGCCGAGCAGCTCGGTCAGCTCCGGCGCCGTTCCGAACGCGTCCCGCAGCCCCGCGGCCACCTGCACCGCCCGCACCGAGTCGAGGCCGAGACCGGTCAGGGGGACGTCCGCGCGCAGCGCGCCGGGATCCACCCGCAGCACGCGGGACAGCACCTCGGCCACGGCGGGAACGAGGTCGCCGGACGGCGGGCAGGGCGGGAGAACCGCCGGTGCGAGCGCGTCGAACCCGCCCGCCGCCCACAGCTCCCGGCAGCGGCTCCTGCGCACCTTGCCGCTGCTCGTCCTCGGCACCTTGCCCGGCCGCACCAGCAGCACCTCGTGCGGTGCGGTGCCGTGCTCGGAGGTGACGGCGGCGGCCACCGCGGCGGTCACGGCGGGCGCGTCCTCGGCCGCGAAGCCGCGGACCACCTCGTGCACGAGCACGACCCGTTCCGCGCCGGCCACGTCCACCGAGAACGCCGCCGACCGGCCGGGAGCGAGGGCGGGGTGCGCCGACTCGCCGGTGACCTCCAGGTCGTGCGGGGAGAGGTTGCGCCCGCCGACGATCACCAGGTCCTTGGCGCGGCCGGTGACGAAGAGGTCGCCGCCGGACCGGAAGCCGAGGTCCCCGGTCCGCAGGTACTCGCCCGGCAGCCCGGCGACGGGGGCGGGGAAGCTCTCGTCCCGGCCCCAGTACCCGGCCGCCACGGTCGGCCCGCCGACGAGGATCTCGCCCACCCGGCCGTCCTCGCACGGCCGGCCCGACTCGGGATCGGCGACGACGACCCGGTCCTGCCCCAGCGGCGACCCGCACCCGGTGACCCGCGTCGACGGCGTGGACCCGGTCGCCGCGCGGGCGGTGCCCGCCTCCAGCGCGGCGCGGTCGAGCGTGAGGACCCGCGCGCCCGCCCGCCGCCCGCCGGTGACGAACAGCGTCGCCTCCGCCAGGCCGTAGCACGGGTGGAAGGCCGAACGCCGGAAACCGCTGGGGGCGAAGCGTTCCGCGAACTCGTCCAACGTGGACGGGCGGATCGGCTCGGCGCCGATCATCGCGTGCTCCCAGCACGACAGGTCCAGCGCGGCCGCCGCCTCCGCGGAGATCCGCCGGGCGCACTCCAGGTACCCGAAGTCCGGTGCCACCGAGAAGCTCGCCCGGTACCGGCTGATCGCGTCGAGCCAGCGCACCGGGTCGCGCAGGAACGACATCGGCGCCATCAGCACCCCGGTGAAGCCGCTGTGCAACGGCTGCAGGATGCCGCCGATCAGCCCCATGTCGTGGTAGGGCGGCAGCCAGCTGACCGACCGGCTGCCGGGGTGCGCGCCGATCGCCGAGGCGATGACCGCCGAGTTGTGGACCAGGTTGTCGTGCCGCACCATCACGCCCTTCGGCGTGCCGGTCGAGCCGGAGGTGTACTGCAGCAACGCCAGCGCGTCCGGCCGGGGTCCCCGCCAGGACTCGTCCGCCGGCGCGGGCGGCACGGCCGCGGCGTCCAGCCACACCGGCACCGCCGCGGCGAGCGCGGGATGGCCCTCGGTGACCGCGCGGATGACGGCCGCGTCGCCGACGGCGACGGCGACCCGCGCGTCGGTGGCGACCGCGAGCACCGCGCCCCCGCCCCGCCGCGCGGTGGGCGGGTACTGCGGCACGGCGACGAGACCGGCGTAGAGGCAGCCCAGGAACGCGGTCACGTACGCCCGGCCCGGTGGCAGCAGGATCAGCACCCGGTCGCCGTCGACGGCGTGCTCGCGCAACGCGGACGCGACCGCGCGCGCCTCGCGGTCCAGTTCGGCGTCGGTCACCGCGGCCGGCTCGCCGTCGGCGAACACCAGCGCCTCGCGGCCGGGAGTGGCCGCCGCGCGCTCGCGCAGGACGTCCACCAGCGTGTGCCCGGCACCGGGGTTCGGCACGGTGCTCACCCCCGCAGCGCCGCGGCGGTCCCGGCGCACGCCGAGACGAACGCGCCGAACAGGGCGGTGTCGTCCGACATCTCGGGATGCCACTGCACGCCCATCACGAACCTCCTGCCGGGGTCCTCCGCCGCCTCGACCACCCCGTCGGGAGCGTGCCCGGTGGCCACCAGACCGGGCCCGGTCTCGGCGACGGCCTGGTGGTGGTGGGAGTTGAGCACCGCGCGCGGCCCGTAGATGCCGCGTGCCCTGCTGCCCTCGGTGAACGTCACCTCGTGCGTGGCGAACTCACCGGACGCCGGACTGTGCCCGTCGTGCCCGACGACGTCGGGCAGGTGCTGGTGCAGCGAGCCGCCGTAGGCGAGCGCGAGCAGCTGCAGGCCCCGGCAGATGCCCAGCACCGGCAGGTCCGCGTCCAGCGCGGCCCGCAGCAGGAGCAGTTCCGCGCGGTCGCGAAGGGCGTGGGGCGGTTCCGCCTCGGGGTGCGGCCGCTGCCCGAAGAGCCGCGCGTCGATGTCCGCGCCCCCGGTGAGCACCAGCCCGTCGAGCCGGCTCAGCACGTCGGTGTCGGTGTCGTCGGGAGGCAGCACGACGGCACGGCCGCCGGCGGCGGTCACGTTGTGCACGTAGTACTGGTGCACGACCACGGCGTCGGTGTCCCACATGTTCCAGCGCGCCCGTTCGCGGTACGCGGCGATGCCGATGACCGGGCGGGTCATCGCGCCGCCACGAACGACGACGCGGCCGCCCGGTACCGCAGCGGCAGCGCGGTCGCCACCACCTCGCGGGCGCGTTCGGTCAGGTGGTCGTGCCGGGCCGAGCGCTGCCCGTCGTGCGCCCAGCGGCGCCGCAGCTCTGCCGTGCGCGCGGCCAGGGCGGCCGGCGGCTCGGTGCCGGTGACCGCGGTGGCGAAGACGTCCGCCAGCTCCGGGACGTCCACACCGGACAGTCCGTGGTAGGTCGCCTCGTTCAGCCCGATGCGGACACCCCGGCCGGGGAAGCCGGGCAGTCCCTCCATGTAGTTCACGACCAGGCCCGCCGCGGCGAGCCGGTCGCTCGCCAGCGGTGCGGGCACGCCGTCGCTCTCGGTGTCGAGCCACAGCTGGTGCCCGGCCGTGTAGCCGCGGTCGGCGGCGGCGAGGGTGAGCCCGCGCTCGCTCAGCGCCGCCGCGAAGTCCTTGGTGTTGGCGAGGATCGCGGCGGCGTAGCCGGGACCGAACTCGGCGAACTCCAGCAGCGCGATGCCGAGGCTGATCACGGCGGCCAGGTGGTGGCTGCTGATCAGGTAGTCCTGCGTCTCCCGGATGCGCGCGTCGATCCCGGGGTCGTTGGTCAGCAGCACGGCCTTCTGCGGGCCGGGGAACGTCTTGTGCGTCGAGCCGCCGAAGCTGTCCGCGCCGAGGTCGAGCGGGTTGGGGTGCACGCCGCCGAGCACGAAGCCCATCCAGTGGCTCGCGTCCACGTGCACGACCGTCTCCGGTGACGCCGCCCGGACCGTCCGGACGAGCTCGGCCACGTCGACGGGGAACAGGCAGTGCGACTGGTCGACGTACACGAGCGTCGGGCGGACCCGCCGCAGCAGGACGGTCGCCGCCTCCCAGTCGATGTCGTGCGGCGTGGGCCCGGTGAGGAACTCCACCCGCAGGCCGAGCCGCGCCGCGACGCTGGGCGTCGCGTAGTGGCCGCCGTTGCCCGGCCCGATCGTCACGACCGTCGACCCCGGCGGACCGCCGAGCGTGCCCAGCGCGAGCGTCATCCCGTTCAGCCCGCTCAACGGCCGGACCGACACGTGGGAGGCCTTCCCCAGCCGTTGCAGCAGCGGGATGGTCACCTTCATCTCGATGTCGCGCAGCCCCTGCGCGCCGCGGAAGGTCCAGCGGTCGGGTGCGCCGCTCTCGTTGAAGAAGTACCGGTGGTAGGAGTCGAGCACCAGCGGCACCTTCGCGAGCCCCGACAGCACGTTCTCCGACGGCACGAGGTTGAGCGTCCGGTGCGCGCGCTCCTCGTGCCCGGCCAGCAGGTCCAGCACGTCGTCGAGCGTCGGAACGGCGTCAGTCATCGCGACCTTCTTCCTTGACCGGTGGCTGCGCCCGGCGCGCCCTGGCGGCGGCCACCGCGACCTGTCCGAGGCTGATCCCGCCGTCGTTGGGGGGAACGAGGCGGTGGCAGTGCGCCCGCAGACCGGCGGAGCGCAGCGCGAGCAGCGTGTTGACCGCGAGGAACTCGTTGAGGAACACCCCGCCAGAGAGCACGACCTCGTCGACGCCCGCCCGTTCGCTCTCGGCGACGCACAGGTCCCGCACGAGCGCCACCACGCCGGAGTGCACCCGGCGGCTGATCCACGCCGGGTCCGCTCCGGCCGCGAGGTCCCCGGCCATCGCCCTGACGAGCGGCCGCGGGTCGAACTCCGTCACGCCGGGCGCCGGTGTGCCGAGCGCGAACGGGTACGGCGGCGCCATCGTGAGATCGCGCTCCAGCAGGCCTTCCAGCTCGATCGGCCCCTGCGCCTCGTACTCGGCGAGGGCGCAGACGCCGAGCAGCGCCGCCACCCCGTCGAAGAACCGTCCCGTGCTGGACACCGGCGGGCTGTTGATCCCGCGCCGCACCATGGTCGTGTAGACGTGGCGGCGTTGCGGGTCGAGCGCGGCGAGCGCGGGGAAGGCGGCCGCCGCCGCGGTGTCGTCGCCGCCGAACGCGTCCAGGGCGAGCACCCACGCCGTGCGGACCGGTTCCCGCACCGCCTGGTCGCCGCCCGGCAGCGGGATCGGCCGCAGGTGCGCGACCCGGCGGAAGCCGGTGAAATCGCCGAGGAACAGCTCGGCGCCCCAGATCGTGCCGTCCGGCCCGTAGCCCGCGCCGTCGAGCAGCACCCCGAGCACCGGGCCGGTCAGCTGGTTCTCCGCCATGCACGACGCCATGTGCGCGTGGTGGTGCTGGACGGGGTCCAGCACGCCGTCGGCCGCGCGCGCCGCCAGGTGCGACCGGAACGACGGGTGCATGTCGCAGGCGGCCAGCGCCGGGTCCAGGCCGTACAACGCGCACAGGTGCCGCACGGCGTCCTGGTGCGCGGCGAACACCTCGTCGTTCTTCAGGTCGCCGATGTGCTGGCTCAGGTACGCGTCCGTGCCGGAGGCCACCGCGACCGTGGTCTTGAGCTCGGCTCCGTAGGCCACCACCGGCTGCGGCACCTCGTCGATCCGCACCGGGTACGGGGCGTAGCCGCGGCCGCGCCGGAAGAAGGTGACGAGCGGCTCCGGCAGCCGCGGGTGCTCGGTCAGCCGGACCACCGAGTCGTCGACCCGCACCTGGATGTCCCGGTCGTTCACCAGCACCAGGTCCGCGATGGTGGTGAGGTGGCGCAGCGCGTCGGCGTTGCGGTGCGCGATCGGCAGCCCCGAGACGTTGCCGCTCGTCATCACGAGCACGTCGAGACCGGAGTGGTCCAGCAGCAGGTGGTGCAGCGCGGCGGAGGGCAGCATGACGCCGACGTTCGGGTTGCGCGGCGCGACGATCTCCGGCAGCGCGCCGGGAACCTTGCGCAGCAGCACGATCGGCCGCGGCGGCGACTCCAGCAGCCCGGCCTCGGCACCGCTGACCCGCGCGATCCGGCCGACCGCCGCCAGATCGCCGGTCATGACCGCGAAAGGCTTGGAGTCACGGCGTTTCCGCTCGCGCAGCAACGCCACGGCCGCCGCGTCGCGCGCGTTGACCGCCAGGTGGAACCCGCCGACGCTCTTGACCGCGACGATCTTCCCCGCGGCGAGCGCCGCCGCCGTCGCCGTCAGCGCGGCGGGTCCCGTGCCGACCACGGCGCCGGTGGTGTCGTGCAGCGCGAGCTGCGGGCCGCAGGCGGGGCAGGCGTTGGGCTGCGCGTGGTAGCGGCGGTCGAGCGGGTCCGCGTACTCGGCCGCGCAGTCCGCGCACATCGCGAAGTCCGCCATGGTCGTGTTCGGCCGGTCGTACGGCAGGCTCGTGATGATCGAGTACCGCGGCCCGCAGTTGGTGCAGTTGGTGAACGGGTAGTCGTGCCGCCGGTCGGCGGGGTCCCGCACCTCGCGCAGGCAGTCGGCGCAGACGTGCGAGTCCGGTGCGACGTAGGTGCTCGCCGCCGCCCCGCGCCGGCTCTCCAGGATCCGGAACGCGGTGTGCTCCTGCGGCGGCGCGGAGGGCTCGACGACCCGCACGGCCGTGACCTTGGCGAGTGGCGGTGCCTCGTCGCGCAGCGCCCGCGTGAAGTCGTCGAGGACCTCCCGCGGACCGCAGACCTCGGTGAGCACGCCCTGGGAGTCGTTGAGCACCCAGCCCGTCAGCCGCAGCCGGACGGCCAGCGTGTAGACGAACGGCCGGTAGCCCACGCCCTGCACGACGCCCTCGACACGGAGCTGCCGGAACGCCGGCTCGCCGGAGTGCGCTCCGGTGGGCTGCTCGGAATCGGTGGTCGCGGTCATGGGAGCGTCAACACAGCCGCGGCAGTTCGGCCCCCCGCAGCTCCGCGAGGCGGTTGACGACCCCGGCGGGGTCTGTGAGCTCCACCGCGGGCTCGCCGGCGAGCACCTCGCCGACGACGGTCGCGCGGCGGCCGTACTCGTGGGCCCGCAACGAGGTGAGCACCTCCTCGACGGACTCGGGCGCGACGAAGAGCGCGAGGCAGCCCTCGTTCGCGGCGTGGATCGGGTCGATCCCGAGCATGTCCGCGGCCATCCTGGTCTCGTGGTCGACCGGCAGCGCGTCCCGCTCGACCCGGATGGTGCACCGCAGTGCCGCGCTGTACTCGTGCAGCACCGCCGCGAGCCCGCCGCGGGTCACGTCCCGCATCGACCGCACGGCCTCGGCGGGCACCGCGTCGCGCAGCGCGGCGATCATGCTGTTGAGCGGGGCGCAGTCGCTGAGCACGTTGCGCTCGAACCCCAGGCCCTCGCGCACCGACAGCAGGTGCACGGTGTGGTTGCCGATCGGGCCGGAGACGATCAGCCGGTCGCCCGGCCGCACGTCCGCCATCCGCAGCGGCGCGCGGTGGAAGGCGCCGATCCCGGTGGTGTTGAGGAAGATCTGGTCCGCCTCGCCCTTGCCGACGACCTTCGTGTCCCCGGCGACGATCTTGACGCCCGCCTCCCGCGCCGTGTCCCGCACGGACTCGACGACCCGGCGCAGCTTCGCGAGCGGCAGCCCGGCCTCGAGGATCATCGCGAGCGTGAGGTACAGCGGTTGCGCACCGGACACGGCGAGGTCGTTCACCGTGCCGCACACCGAGATCTTGCCGATGTCGCCGTTGCCGAAGAACGGGGGGTCGACCACGAACGAGTCGGTCGTCATCGCGATCCTGCCCGACGGCACCGGCAGCGTCGCGCTGTCCTCCATCTGTCCGATGTGGACGTCGCCGAGGATCTCCACGACGAGCTCGACGAGCTCGCGGCTCAGCGCCGCGCCCGTTCCGTGGTCGAGGACGACGTGCCCGGCCTGCCCGGTCTGCTCCGCGGTCACGGGACCACGAACTCCTTCCGGGGCAGCGACCCGGTCTCGTCGATGAGGCCGAGGATCTCGCTCGACGGGGCGACCATCGCGCAGTAGCCGTCGAGCCACTGCAGCGCCCGGGCCGTGTCCTCCTGCCGCGCCGAGATGACGCAGTCGCTCGGGACCCACACGTTGTACTCGCGGAAGAACGCGTCGGCCGCGGTCGTCTGGACGCAGATCTGGGTCTGCATCCCGGTGACGACCACCGTGTCCACGCCGAGCTCCTGCAACCGCTCGTGCAGGTCGGTCTCGTAGAAGCCGCTGTCCTTGTGCTTCTCCACCAGCACGTCGCCCTCGCCGAGGAACTCGGGCAGCACGGCGGCGCCGGGCGAGCCCTTCTGCACGGGCAGGAAACCGTCGTACCGCTCGGCGATCGGGTCGTCCGGCAGGTTGATCAGCTGCAGGTGCACCACGACGTGGCCGCGCTCCCGCATCTGCGCGAGGAACCCGGCGTACGCCGGCGTGGCGTTCGCCACCGCGGTCCTGCGCTCCTCGTTCTTGTTGACGAGGTCACCCTGGAGATCGTTGGTGAGTACCGCGATCCTGCTCATGCCAACTCCTCGATGCTGATGGTGTCCGGGCGGCCGGGAGCGCGCGACACCCGAACCGTGTCACGCGCGGAGGTCCCGGCCCTAGTCGGGAGAACCCCCGACTGCGCTGGTCGCGGGGACCGCCCCGGCCCCGGGGTCGGCCGCGAGCTCGCCGAGGACGCCGGAGAACCCGGCCGCGAGCGCGGCGATCCTGGTGGGGGAGAACAGGTCCTCGCGGTAGATCCACACGCACCTCGGCCCGTCCGCGCCGTGCCGCAGCCGGACGCTGAGCGGGCGGTGGGCGTAGGGGTAGCGGGGGAGCAGGGGGGCCACCGCCAGCTCGCCGAGCGCGGGCTCCGCGGTGATCTCCGGTTCGGTGGTGAACTGCACGCGGAAGAGCCGGGAGAGCAGGCCCGGATCCTCGAGGTGGGGTTCGAGCAGGTGCGGCGGGAGCTCGTGGTGCGCGAAGGCCTCCGAGGTGACCCGTTCGGCCTGGCGCAGCAGGTCCGCGAACGACGGGTCGCCGGACAGGTCGAGCCGGATGACGACGTCGTTGGAGAAGTCGGCGACGAGCTCCTGCACCCTCGAATCGTCCCGAAAGGACACCGGCGCGCGCACGCAGAGGTCGCGATCGCCCGTCCAGCGCGCGAGCAACGTCGCGAAGGCCGTGAGCGCCACGGAGTTCAGCGTGATCCGGAAATCGGTCGCGAGCCGGGTGACGGCGTCGAACGTCACCGCGGGCACCTCGAACTCCGCGGACGTCCCCGGCGCCCACGGCGTGTCCGCCGCGGTGAGGTCGCTCGGCAGGGTCAGCGGCCGCGCCCCGCGCAGCCGGTCGGTCCAGTAGCCGATCAGCTCCTCCGCCCGCGGCCCGGCGAGCAGGGCGTGGTGGTGGCGGGCGAAGTCGGCGAACTGCACCGGCAGCGCGGGCAGCGCGGCGGCACGTCCGGCGTAGCAGGCGAAGGCGTCCCTGGCGAGCACGTCGACCGAACGCCGGTCCCCGACGAGGTGGTGCAGGACGAGCAGGACCGCGTGGTCGTCGGCGGCGAACCGCAGCACGACCACCCTGGCCGGCACCTCGTGCTCCAGGTCGAAACCCCGGTCCGCCTCGGCGCGGACGACGTCCTGGTAGTGCTCCGGCGCGGCGTCGCGCACCTCGACCGGGGGTGCCGCGCCGGGTGTCACGACCTGCTCGAGCCCGCCGGTGCCCGCGCGGTAGGTGCTGCGCAGCGTCTCGTGCCGGGCGGCCACGTCGGCGAACGCCCGCCGCAGCCGGCCGACGTCGAGCGGGCCGCGCACCCGCACGCCCCCGAGGATGAGCGGGGCGGGGCGGTCGGGCGAGAGGCGGTCCCACACGCCCTGTTGCAGCGGCGAGGCGGGGAAGTGCTGGACGCCGGGCCCGCGCGGAGCCGCCTGCAGCACGGGCGCCGCCGCGGACCGCGCCTGCGCCAGCCGCGCGGCGACGCGCCGGGCGACCGCCTCGACGGTGAAGTCGGCGTAGAGGTCAGCCGCCACGGAGATCTCGACGTCGAACACCTCGGCGAGCCGGGTGGCGATGCGGACGGCCGCGAGCGACTGGCCCCCGCGGTCGAAGAAGTTGTCGAGCGCGCCGAACGGGCCTTCGCCGAGCACGTCCTGCCAGATCCCGGCCACCGCCGCCTCGAGCGGGGTGCGCGGTTCCACGTACTCGGCCGGCGTCGCCGTGACGGCGAGGGTGTCGGGGGTGGGCGGGCCACCGGCCGGCGACCTCGGCGCCGGCGGGGACGCGGGCAGCAGCGCGGAGATCTTCGCGTCCGGCTCCGCGCAGGCCCCGTCCAGGAAGGTCGCCAGGGCACCGGCGAGCCAGGCGCCGTCGGCCCGCGCGGCCGGGTGGCACTCGACGGTGCCGGTGAACGCCCGGCCGTCGGGACGCAGGTCGAGGACGACGTCCGCCTTCGCGACCGGCGCGGGCGGCGGCAGCAGCTCGAACGTGAGGTCCGCGACCGGCCAGGCCGACGGGCGCGGTTCCTGGAGCACGATCATGGCGCCGGAGCAGATCCGGTCGGCGCCGGGCTCCCCGTGCCGGCGCAGCAGGCCCGCCACCTGCTCGATCGGCAGCTCCTGGTGGTCGAACGCCTCCAGCGCGCGGGTGCGGACGTGCGCCAGCAGCTCCGCTGCGGTCGGGTCGCCCGAGAGGTCGACGCGGATCGGCACGGCGTTGACGAAGTAGCCGACGACCCCGGCGAGCTCCGGCCGCCCGCGTCCCTCGACCGGCGAGACCACGGTGACGTCGGACCGGTCGTGGCAGCGGCCCAGCACGGCCGCGAAACACGCGGTCAAGGCCATGAACGGGGTGGCGCCGTGCGCGGCCGCCAGCCGGTGCACCCGGTCGTCGAGCCGCACGTCGGCCGCCACGGCGGTGACGGGACCGGTCGCCGGCCGGGCGGGTTCGAGCGGTCGTGCGCCCTGCAACCGGGCCGACCAGTGCTCGGTCAGCCGCCGCAGCCGGTCGCCGGACAGGCGCCGCCGGTGCCACACCGCGTAGTCGGCGTACTGGACGGGCAGCTCGGGCAGCTCCGCCTCGGCGCCGCGGTGCTCCGCCTCGTAGACGCGGGTCAGGTCGGCGAGCAGGACGGCCGACGAGACGCCGTCGGTGATGATGTGGTGCATCACCAGCACCGCGACGTGCTCCCGTTCGGACAGCCGCAGCACGTGGGCGCGCACCAGCGGGCCGGTCGCGAGGTCGAACGGGCGGGCGAGCAGCCCGGCCACCACGCCGTCGAGCTCGTCGCGGCCGATCTCGCGCAGGCCCGGTGGCGGTGGCCGGTGCGGCTGGACCACCTGCACGAGCTCGTCGCCGTCGAGGCGGAAGACCGTGCGCAGGGACTCGTGCCGGTCGGCGAGGACCTCCCACGCCCGGCGCAGCGCGGCGAGCCGCAGGTCGCCGGTGATCCGGACCAGCGCGGTGACGTGGTACGCCGCACCGGCCCCGGTGACCTCGCTGTGCACCCACAGGCTCTGCTGCGCGAGCGACGCGGGAACTGTGAACGGCTCGGTACCCACCGACACGGCCTCCCTCGGAACGTGTTTTCCCAGCGCAATGCTCCCCAGCGCGCGCGTGAGCGCGTATCGGGACTTCTCCCGACTCCCTGCCCGCACGCCCGGAGGCGAAGCTCGCCACGGTGGCAGCAGCCGACGACCGGGCCGTGCACTGCGGGAGGGGCCGTACATGACGGACACGGACATGGACGCGCTGCGGCGAAAGCTCGCGGCCCTGTCCCCGGAGCAGCGTCGTGAGGTGGAGCGCAGGCTCGCCGACCGGCAGCGGACCGCGACGATCCCGCGCCGGCCGAGGCCGGACGGCGTCGCCCGGTTCCCCTCCGCCCCCGCGCAGGAGTGGATGTACTACCTGCACGAGCTCAACCCGTCGGCCCAGGCCTACGTGATCCCCGTGCTGGCCACGCTGCGCGGCGACCTCGACGAGCAGGCGTTCGCCGAGGCCTGGCACGCGGTGGTGCGCCGCCACGAGGGCCTGCGCACCCGGTTCGAGCTGGACACCGGGCTGGGCGTCGTGGTGCAGGTCGTCACACCCGCCGCCGAGGCGGCCGGCGACGTCGTCGTGGGCCGGGCCACCGAACGGCAGCTGCCGCGCCTGGGCGACCAGCTCGTGCGTCTGCCGTTCGACCTCGCGGGAGGCAGCCTCGCCCGGCTGCGGCTGTGGCGCACGGGCGAGGACACCTGGCACCTCGGGCTGGTGCTGCACAGCATCATCGCCGACGGCTGGTCGCTGGACCTGCTGGTGAAGGACCTGTCCTCGGCGTACGCGGCGCTGACCGGCGGCCGCACGCCCGAGCTCACCCCGGCACCGGTCGACTACGCGGACTTCGCCTCCTGGCAGCGCGAGCAGCTCACCGGCGACGAGACGGCCGCGCACCTGCGCTACTGGCAGGACCGGCTCGCCGGCGCCGAACCCCTGCGCGTTCCGGGCGACCGGCCGGAACCGGCGCGGCGCACGTTCGCCGCCCGGTCTGTCCCGCTCCCGCTGAGCGCCGACGTGGTCGCCGGGCTCGCCCGCTACGGCCGGTCGCAGGACGCGACGCTGTTCATGGTCGTGCTCGCCGCCTACGCCTACCTGCTGCACCGCTGGTCCGGGCAGCCGCGGCCGCTCGTCGCGATGCCGGTCGCCGGGCGCACCCGGCCCGAGCTCGAAGAGGTGTTCGGCTTCTTCGTCAACACGATCCCGCTCGACGTCGGCCTCGAGGGCGTCACGTCGTTCGGCGAGCTGCTCGCGGCGGCGCGCGAAGCGGTCGTGGGCGCGTTCGCGCACGCCGAGGTCCCCGTGGACCGGGTGGTGGCGGCGGTGCCCGGCGGTGGCGGCGCGCAGAACCCGCTGCGGGTGCTGCTCAACCTCAACAACACGCCGCTGCGCGCCCTCGACCTGCCGGGCGTGCGCGCGGAGATCCCGCAGCGGCCGCACGGGGGCACCGACTTCGACCTCCGGCTCGACTTCACCCCGCGCGACGACGGCGGGCTGGAGGGCTGGCTCGTCTACTCCACCGACATCCTGGGCGAGGCCACCGCCACCCGCATCGCCGAGGGCGTCGCCGCCGCCCTGGAGCACGTCGCCGCGACCGGCGGGGAGATCCCGCTCGCGGAGCTGCCGGTCATGTCCGCCGCCTCGCGCGAGACCCTGCTGCGGGAGACGAGCGGCGCCGGCGTGCCCGCCTACCCGGCCCGCACCCTGCACGACCTGGTCGCGGAGCAGGTGGACGCGACACCGCACCGGACCGCCGTCGTCGCCGACGCGGAACACGCCTGTCCCGAACTGACCTACGCGGAGCTGGACGAGCGCGCGAACCGCCTGGCGCACTGGCTCGCCGGGCGCGGCGTGGCGGCCGGCGACCGGATCGCGATCTGCCTGCACCGCGGCACGGACCTCGTCGTCGCGCTGCTCGGCGCGATGAAGGCGGGCGCGGTCTGCGTGCCGCTCGACCCGGCCCACCCCGCGAGCCGCGTCGAGGAGGTCGCGCAGGACGCGGACCCCGTGCTCGTGATCACCGAGCAGGCGGTCGCGGGCCGGTTCGGCGCGCACGCCGTCGCCGACCTGGGCGCGCTCGCCGCCGAGCTGGCCGAGTGCTCCTCCACGCGGCCGGACGTCGCGGTCACCCCCTCGGACGGCGCGTACCTGCTCTACACCTCCGGGTCGACCGGCAGGCCCAAGGGCGTCGTCCTGACCCACCACGGCGTCGCGAACCGGATGCTCGGCATGTGCGACGCGCTGGCGTTCACCGAGGACGACGTCGTGCTGCACAAGAGCACGATCAACGCCGACCCGGCGATGTGGGAGATCCTCGTGCCGCTGCTGTGCGGGGCGCGCACCGTCCTCGCGCGCCCGCTGCTCGGCACCGACCCCGCCTACCTGCACGACGTCCTCGCCCGGCACCGGGTCACGGCCTGCGAGTTCATCCCGTCGCTGCTGCGGCCGGTGCTCGCGCGGCCGGGGTTCGGCGCCGCCGCCGCGTCCGTGCGGGTGATCCTCTCCGCCGGCGAGGTGCTGGCGCCCCAGCTCGCCACGGACCTGCTGCGCGCGCTGCCGGGAGCGCGGTTCTTCAACTGCTACGGGCCGACCGAGACCACCCTCGACATCACCGCCCAGCCGGTCTCGCTGCCCGTGCCCGACCCCGTCCCGCTCGGGTTCCCCGTGCGCGGCACCGACCTGCACGTCGTCGACCGGCAGCTGCGCCTGCAACCGCCCGGCGCGCCCGGCGAGCTCGTGGTCGGCGGGGCGCAGGTCGGCCTGGGCTACCACCGGCGGCCCGAGCAGACGGCGCTCGCGTTCGTCCCGCACCCGTTCCGCCCCGGCGCGAAGGTCTACCGGACCGGCGACCTGGTGCGCTGGCTCCCGGACGGCTCGCTCGCGTTCCTCGGCCGGATCGACCGGCAGGTCAAGGTCCACGGCTACCGGGTCGAGCCCGGCGAGGTCGAGAGCGCGCTGCGGACGAGCCCGTCGGTCGGCGACGCCGCCGTCGTGGCGCGCCCGGACGGCACCGGCAGCCACGTCCTGCACGCCTACGTGACACCGGCGGCCGGGCAGCGGCCCGACGCCGACGCGCTGCGCCGCGAGCTCGGCACCAGGGTGCCGACGCCGATGATCCCGGTCAGCATCACCGTCGTCGCCGAGTTCCCGCTGACCTCCAGCGGCAAGGTCGACCACCACGCGCTGCCCGAACCGCGGCCGGTCGCGGCCGAGCAGCCCGCGCCGACCGGCACCCCGGTGCAGGAGGTGCTGCACGGCATCTGGACCGAGGCGATCGGCACCGGCGACGTCGGCGTCCGGGACAACTTCTTCGACCTCGGCGGCAACTCGCTGCAGGCGACCGTGGTGGTCTCACGGGTGCGGGAGATCTTCCGGATCGAGCTGCCGCTGCACTTCTTCATCGAGGCGCCCACGATCGAGGCGATGTCCGCCATGGTCCTCGCCCAGGGCGCCGAAGCGGGGGTGGACACCGAGCAGGTGGCCGCGGTGCTGCTGCAGGTGCAGGCCATGTCCGAGGACGAGGTCGCGGCGAGGCTGCGGGACTAGCGGTGGGCCGTCCGCGGTTCGCCGCCGGGTTCCTGCGCCTGTTCGCGGCCACCGCGGCCACCGGGCTCGGTGACGGCTGCCGCATCGCCGCGCTCGCGGTGCTCGCGACGACGCTCACGGACTCGCCGGTGCTCATCGCGCTCGTCACCGTCGCCGCACGCGTGCCGTGGATCGTCATCGGCCCGTTCGCGGGCGCCTTCGCCGACGCGGTGGAGCCCTGGCGGGCCATGCGGCTCTGCCTGGTCCTGCGCGCCGCCGTGGTGGCCGCGTTCGCGGTGCTGGTGCTGACCGGCGGTGCCGGCATCTGGGTGCTGATCGCGGTGTCGTTCGTGATCAGCTCGATCGACACGCTCGCCGACAACCTGGCCCAGGCGGTGGTGCCGCAGGTGGCGGGCGGGGCCGGCCTCGAAGCCGCCAACAGCCGGATCATGGGCGCTCAAGCCATCACCACCGACTTCGTCGGCACGCCGTTCGGCCCGCTGCTGCTGGCGGTGGCCGCGGCGCTGCCGTTCGGGGCGGACGCGCTGCTGACCGTCCTCGCCGCGGTGCTGATCTGGACCGTCCGCGCTCCCGCCCGCGCGTCGCTCGACCGGCCGGCGCTGACGGTGCGCGGCCTGGCGGTCGGCGCGGGGGAGGGAATGCGGGCGCTCTGGCGGTCCGGCACGCTGCGCACCGTCGCGCTCGCGGCTTGCCTGGTCAACTGCGCGAACCTGACGGTGCTGAGCATCGCCGTCCTCTACACCGTGCACGTCCTGCACGTCAGCGCGGCGCTGTACGGGGTGCTGCTGCTCGTCATCGGGATCGGCGGGCTCGCCGGGCTGGCGGTGACCTCGTGGTGCGTCGCGCGGCTCGGCAGGACGGGAACGCTGCTGCTGTCGACGGCGCTGTGCCCCGGCGCGTTCGTCATCGGTGGCCTGACCTCGAACGCCGTGGTCGCCGCCGCGGCGCTGTCGCTCGTCGGGTTCACCACGTCGGTGATGACCGTCGTGACGCTGTCGCTGCGCCAGGACACCATCCCGGAGTCGCACTTCGGCCGGGTGAACGCGGCTTACCGGCTGGTCGTGAACGGCGTCTCGCCCGCCGGCGGCCTGCTCGGCGGGGTGGTGGCGGGCCTCGCGGGCCTGCGGGCGCCGTTCTTCGTCAGCGCCGGCTTCGCGGCCGTCGCGACCGCCGCCGTGGCGTGGCTGGTCGTGTCGGGGCGCTCGTCCGCCGGGGCGGCTCAGTCCGGCAGCACCCGGTGACCGGCCGCCTCCAGGGTGGCGGCCGCCGCGGCGGCGTCGCGCACGACGAAGTGGTCGGTGTCGAACGTGGCGACGACGAACACGCTGTGTCCCGCCGCGGCCAGCGGCGCCGCCACCGAGCTCGCGATGCCCGGCACGTCGAGGCCGAACGTCTCGACGATCCCGAGGCACTCCCAGCCGCGGTCGGCGTCCACCCCCTCGGGGACCGCCTGCTCCGGCAGGATCAGCGAGAGCTCCGCGGCGGTGCGGGTGATCGAGGTGAACGCGCTCGGCGCGGCGGCGGCCCACGGCGGGATCGCGTCGCCGGGCCCGAGGCGGAGCATCGCGAACCGGCCGGGCAGCCTGCGCAGGGTCAGCTGGGGCACGGGCCCTCCCGCCTCTTGGCCTGGGTGCGGATGATGTCGAGGACGTCGCGCAGCATGGCGGCGGACGCCGGTTCCGGGTGCGGCTCGAGGCTCGCGGCGGAGATCCGCCTGACCTGGCTCGCGTGGAAGACGACCCCCATCTCGTCGGGGTGCAGGCGGGCCAGGGGGTGGTCCGCGGGCAGCGCCTCGGGCCCCACGCGCAGCCGGTAGCCGTCGCCCGACCGTTCGGCGACGGCCAGCGGCACGATCCGCTCGCCCGCCTCGCCGGCGGCGCGCACGGCGTCCTGCGTGACGCCCCGGATGCCGGTGATCTCGACGTCGGCCAGCCCGGCGCGGGCGCCGAGCACCGAGTTCGCCGTGATCAGCAGCTTGAACGCCGCGTCGTGGCCGTCGACGTCGAGCGACGGGTCGGCCTCCGCGATGCCCCGCCGCTGGGTGTCCGCGAGCGCCTCGCCGAAGCCGGTCCCGGACTCCATGGCCCGCAGCACGTACTGGCTGGTGCCGTTGAACACGCCTTCGAGCCGGAGGATCTCCTCGCCGGCGAAGTCGCGCAGCCCCAGGTTGACCACGGGCAGGGCACCCGCCACGGTCGCGCTGAACCGCAGGTACGGCCGGTCGTCCGGCTCCGCCCAGCCCGCACCGAGGTCGCTGGCGGCCGCGAGCTCGTCGTAGGCGAGCGCGAGAGGACCCTTGTCGGCCAGCACGACGTGCGTGCCGGAGGCCAGTGCGGCGCGCACGAGACCCAGGCCGGGCTCACCGTCGGTGAGGTCGACCGGTGTGGCGCCGAGCAGGACGTCGGGTGCGCACTCCCGCAGCGCGTCCGCGGCGGACGCGCCGGGGCGGCCCACCCCCGGCAGCGCGGCGAGCGGGGTGCCGTCCGCCAGCGCCGAGGTGAGGTGCGCGAGGTCGAGGCCGGCGGGGTCGACGGCGGCGCCACCCAGTTCGGCGACCCCCACGACGGACAGGTCCACGCCGTAGCGGCCGACCAGGTCGGCGTGGCGGTCCCGCAGCAGCGCGAGGAACCCGGCCCCGACGTTCCCGGCACCGGCAAGGCACAGTCTCCACCGCTCGCCGCCCACCACGCCTCCGGTTCGTCGGTCGCCGATCACCGCGTCCGGACGCTAGCAGCACGAACAGGGCCGCCGGGGCGTGGGGAAATCTCCTGACTGCTGTGCGCGGGAGCGCGGTGGCAGTGTCCTGACGCGCCAGGACCACCTCAACCACAGCGCGGGGGGACGATGCCGACGACGACGGTGCTGTGCCTCGGACCGGCCGGCGCCGGGCCGAGCTTCTTCCGCGGCTGGGTGGCACCGGACGCGGACATCAGGGTCGAGCCCGTCTCCGTCCCCGGCCGGGAACGGCGGTTCGGCGAACCGGCCCAGGAGACCGTCGCGGGACTGCTCGGCGTGCTCGTGCCGGAGGTCCTGCCGGTCGCGGACGCGGCGGACCGGGTGGTCGTGCTCGGGCACTGCTACGGCGCGATCGTCGCCTACGAGCTCTGCCAGGCGCTGGCCGCCGCCCGTCCGGGACTTCCGCTGGCCCTCGTGGCGAGCGGCTCGACCAGACCGGGCGTGCCGCGCGGCGGCCGGATCACCGGCCTGCCCGACGACGAGTTCGTCGAGGGCGTCGAGAGGATCGCCGGGTACACCTACCCGGCGCTCGGCCGGCTGGAGCTGCGCGAGGTGCTGCTGCCCCCGATGCGCGCCGACGTGGCGATGCAGGAGAGCTACGAGGTGGACCGTGCGGCACCCCTGCTCGACATCCCCGTGCTCTCGGTCCGCGGCGCGGACGACACGATCGTCGACGCCGCGAAGGCCGCGCAGTGGCGGGAGATCACGACCGGGCCCTTCGAGCTCGCCGAGCTCGAAGGGGGGCACATGTACCTCGTCGAGGGCTGGCCCGGACTGCTCGCCCTCGTCGCCGAGACCGTGCGGGCGTGGGACCACGCCGGGAAGTCAGCGCCGTAGCGCCACGGCGCCCGAGCGCCCGACCACGAACGCCACCTCGGCGCGGGACGAGACCGTCAGCTTGCGGAAGATGCGCCCGAGGTGCGTCTCGACCGTCTTCTGGCTGATGCACAACGCCCGCGCGATGCGCTGGTTCGTGCAGCCCTGGCTGATGAGCACGGCGATCTGTTCCTCGCGCCTGCTCAACGCGTCGAGCGACTTCTCCTCCTCGCCGGGCCCCGCGTCGCCCGCCTCCGCGGCGGGACGGGTCCGTTCGGCGAGCCCGGCGAGGTGGTCGCTGTCGGTCTCGGCGGCCGCCACCTCGGCCACGTCGGCGTACTTCGTGGCGGAGCCGGTGTCGCCGATCATCTCGCTGTGCCGGGCCAGGATGTCGGCCAGTATCACCGAATGCGCGTGGAACCCGCGCTCCTGCGCGATCGTGAGGCCGCGCAACGCGTGCCGCTCCGCCGCTCCCGTGCGGTCGAGCCCCAGTTCGGCCTCCGCGAGCCACACCAGCGCGTCGAGTTGGCCCGCGATCGCCTCGTCCGCGGCCTCGTCCAGCAGCAGCGCGGCGTGCGTCGCCTGCACCGCGGCGCTCATCGGTTCCCCGTGCGGCTGCCCGAGCGCGGCCGTGGCGAGCACGGCGCTGAGCCAGCCCCGCGTGACCGACGGCACCGAGCCCAGCAGTCCGTCGACCGTCGCGGAGTCGGCGGCCGAGACCTGTGCTCCCGCTCGCAGCGATCCGGCCATCCTGGCGCCGAGCAGGACCGCCCGGTGTTCCTCCGGCAGGTCGGATCTCCTCGCGAGCGCCTCGGCGACGGGCGTGTCCGACGTCCCGGGCCGCCCCAGCATGTCCTCGCACCACGCCTGGCACACGACGGCGTCCACCCGATCGCCGACCGTGTCGCGCGGAGCCCGCTTCCCCAGCCATTCCAACGCGTTCTTGAACTGTCCCGACAGCGCCAGAGCCCGGCCCCAGGTTGCTCCACCATGCTTCAGCTTCACGCCAGCACCCCCTGACGTCCCGGCAAATCCGGAACCTCGATCAGTCTGCCATTTTGGGAACGGATGTGTGAGGAAGATGTATAGAGTGCTTATGTGTGACGATGCGCCGAAGTGGACAAGACGAGGTTTGTCCTTCTGATCCACGGGAAAGCTGCTTCGCAGTGGTCTGGCTGGTGTTCACCGCGATGGCCGCACTCGTGCTGTCGGCCGCCTTCCTCACGACGGCTCCGGCCGCCGACGGCGAGGCCGGGCAGCGCGCGCTCGCGGTCGCGAAACGCTTGGAGGGCCAGCGTTTCATCGGCACGCCCGCACTCGCCTCCGCTGTGGACGAGGTGGATCGTTTGCTCGGCAACGTTCCCGGGCTCGAGGTCGTTCGCCAGCAGGAGTCCGGAATCGTGCACCTACCCACTCGCGACGTCGTCTACTCCGTGACGAACGTCATCGCCCGCGTGCGGGGGAAGAGCCCGGAAACCGTGCTCGTGAACGCACATGTGGACACACCCCTGGAAGGACACGGCGCCGCCGACGACGCGGTGAACGTCGGCGCGATGATCGAGGCCGCACGGGTGCTGGCGGCGGGAGACGTGCCGAGCCGGACGATCGTCTTCCTCTTCAACGGAGGCGAGGAAGTCGGCTTCACCGGCGCCGACGCGTTCACCCGTCACGAGTGGGCCCGCGACGTCCGGTGGTACCTGAACATGGAGGCGGTCGGATCCGGTGGCCTGCCGGTGCTCTTCCAGGCCTCGCCCGGCTCCGGCGACCTGGTGGCGGCGGCGGGTGCGGTGTCCCGGCCGCGCGGATCCTTTGTCGGGCAACAGTTGTTCCAGACCGGCCTGCTCAACTCCGAGACGGACAGCGACATCTGGCGCGGCAGGGGCTGGAAGGGCCTCGACTACGCGCTCGTCGAGGACGGCTACGTCTACGACACCCCGCTCGACCGCGCGGACCGGATCCCGCCGGGCACCGCCCAGTCCATCGTCGACGTGCTCGTCGGCGTCCTCTCCTCCCGGGACGCCCTGGGCGACGCCCCGGTGCCGTACTTCGCCGACGTGCTCAGCCGTGCGTGGTGGACCGCCGACCCGGTCGTGCCGCTCGTCGTCAGCACCGCCGTGCTGCTCGCGGTGGCGGCTCTCGTGTTCCGGGAGCACCGCCGCGGCCGCTCCAGCGCCCGTACCGTGGTCGTCACCGCCTCCCTGACGGTCGCCGGGCTGGTCACCGGCCTGCTCGCGGGCCTGCTGGCCGGCGGTCTCGGCCTGCTGACCGGGGGCTCGTTCGCCTGGTACGCCCACCCGTGGCTGATCGGCCTGCTGCACGTCCCCGTCGTGGTCGCGGGAAGCGTCGTCCCGCTGGCGCTGTGGTGGCGCGCCCAGCCGGTGCGCCGTGCGGCGGCCAGGACGGCCGCGACCGGGGTGGCGGCGGCGACGGCGGTGCTCGGCTGCGCCCTCGCGTGGGCGGGCGTGGGAGCGGCGTACCTGCTCTGGACCTTCAGCGCCCTGCTGGTGCTCGCGTTGTGGGTGTCGGCGCGGACGGGGCGGTGGTGGCCGCTGGCGGTGGCGATGGCGCCGCAGATGCTCCTGGTCGCCGAGTTCACGCGGGACCTCTACACGCTCGTCGTCCCGCTCCTGGGCCGCGAGGACCCGGGCATCCAGCCCGACCTGCTCCTGGGCGCGCTGACGGCCGTGATCGCGTTCCCCGCCGCGCTCGTCGTGGCGCTGTTCGCCCTCCACGCCGGTCGCCTGCGCCGCGTGACGGTCGCGGTCGCCGTCGTCGCGGTGGCGGGCCTCGTCGCGGCCGCGGTGCTCCCGCCCTACACCGCCCACCGCCCGCAGCACGTCCTGCTGATGCAGGAACAGGACTCGGCCGGCGCCCGGATCCTGCTGCGCAGCGACGGCCCGAACTCACCCGCGTCGCTCGGCCTGGTCCGGGACGCCGCCGGGGCTACGGGCCTGCCGGTGCGCGAGGACGCGCTGACCACCACCCCGCTCGCCCTCTCCGCGGGCACGACGACCTTCGAGCGCGGCGACGACGGCGAACTGGCGATCACCGTGGGGGCCACGGGCGCGGCGCGGGTGCGCTTCGTGCTCACCGGCGCGGTGCGCTCGGTCAACGGCCGCTCGTTCGAGGGCGTGCAGAAGGCGACCGTGGACGTCGTGGGGCACCCCGAGGGCTTCACCGCGAAGGTGCGCGCCGACGGCCCGGTGACGGCCGTGGTCGAGCAGGCGTTCACCACGACGGGCCCGGACGCGGCCAGGGTCGTGGACAGCCTGCCGGACTGGGTGGTCGTCAGCGCGCGGACGACGGTGATCGACCGCTTCGAAGGCTGAGCTCGTCCTCGCCACCGTGCACAAGGGACAGAGGTCCCCGGCGGATTCATACCTCGATCGGGTGAACCTCGCGGGTGAACGCGACCGGCGGGCGTGGTGCCGGTGACTCCTCGACACGAAGGGGGGTTCGGGGTTCACCCTGTGACCGTCGGCACTTTGACCATGTCCGGCACCGCCGTTTCACTGGACGACCGGCCGGGCCGGTGGGTGGCCCGCGGAGGGAGAAGACGTCACGGTGGCGATGCCGGATCTGATCAGACGGTCGGCGCTCGACGGGCGGATCGTGCTGTGGGAGGAGTCGGCCAGGGACGGAGCGCAGGGCAAGACCCTCATGAGCGCCGGGTTCCGGGTCCGGCTGGCGCGGCAGCAGGGACTCGTGTTCGGCGACGACGGGCCGCGGCACGTCGTCTTCGCCGCCGGGTTTCCCGCTGTGTGCCAGGAGGAGTTCGACGCGACCCGGGAGGTGGCGCTGCGCGCCGCCGGCGCCGTGAGCCCCGCGGCCGTGTGCCGCGCCACCGCCGCCGACGTGCGGCAGGCCTGCGCAGCGGTCCGGGACGCTCCGAACGGCCGGGTGATGATCGTGGTGCCCGCCTCGGACGAGATGGCCGGCGCGATGGTCCACCGGCCGGCGGAGGCGGCACTGGCCGACGCGGTGCCGCTGGTGCGGGCGGCTCGCGCCGCCGGGGTGTTCGCCGACGTGTGCTTCGCCGACGCCCCGCGCGCGGACGTGGACCTCATGGCCGCGGCGGCCACCACCCTGACCGGTGCCGGAGCCGGGGTGGTCGTCATCGCCGACACGACCGGTGACCTGCTCACCGAGCGCTGTTCCGAGCTGTTCACCGGCCTGGCCGAACGGGTGTCCGCCGACATCGTGCTCGCCTCCCACCTGCACAACGACCTCGGACTGGGGCTCGCGAACACGCTCGCCGCCATCCGCGCCGGCGTCCGCGTCGTGTCGAGCTCGTGGCTCGGGGTGGCCGAGCGCAGCGGCCTGGTCGCGACCGAGCAGCTGCTGTTCCTGCTCGCGCGGCGCGCCACCGAACTGCTCGGCGGGGCGGACCTCTGGTACACGGCGCCGGACCTGACCCGGATTCCCGTGATCGCGCGGCAGGTCTCGGCCGAGACCGGGGTACCGCTGACCGTGACCACACCGATCGTCGGTACCGGCGTGGGCACCCTCTCCACCGGCACGCCGTTCGTGCGGCCGGCGACGTTCCAGCCCTACGACCCCGCGGTGCTCGGCATCGAGCCCACCGTCGTGCTCACCCACCTCGCCAGCGCCCGCGTGCTGCGCGCGGTGTGCGAACGGATCGGTCTCGTCCTCGACCGCGCCGAGACGACGGCCGCGCTGGCGTGGGTGAAGTCGGAGGCGTACAGCCGCAACGAAGCCGTGATCCCCGACGAGGACCTGGCCGAGTTCGTGACCGGGCTGCGCGGGGCCGCTGCCGCGCTGCGTGCGGGGGAGGCCGTCGTGCTGCCCAACCCGTTCCCGCTGACCTCCGTCGTCGCCGCGACGTCGCCCGAGGCGGTGAACAAGGCGAAGCAACGCCCTGCCGGCCAGGCCGTGGCTCTCTGGCTCGTGGACGACGACCTCTGGGCGGAGTTCGCCCGTGCCCTCGACCTTGATGGACCGACTCGCCGGTTCGCCCGGGACCTGCTGGTCCGGGAACGACTCACGCTCCTGGTGCCCGTGCTGCCCGAACCCCTGCCCGCGTGGGCCCGCGAGGCCGTCCGGGACGACCACGTGCTGGTGTTCGGCGCCTGCTGGCCTCCGGTGCTGCCCGTGCTCGCCGGCGTGGCGCCCCTGCACGTGAGCAGTGCGAACCGCACCGGCTCCACACCGGCGGCGTCGCAGGCCGAGGCGCGGGCGGCGTTCGCCGCCGAGGTCCACGTCCTCGACGTGGCCCGGTACGCGCCGGGCGAGGGCCGGGCGGCCACCACGACGCTGCGCGTGGGCCGCGGACGCGCGCTCACCCACACCCGGCGCGGCGCCCAGGACCGCGCTCACGGAACGCCCGACGCCTATGTCGCCCACCTCGTGCGCACTTACGGCGATTCCGAACCATCAGGAGAAGCGTCCTCTTAGGACGCCAGTCGTTTCCTGAGCACGTCTTGGCCGCTGCGGATGCCGGGCAGCGACACCTTTTCCCGGGTGGTCATCTCGAAGAGCGCCTCGACCTGCCTGGCCGGGTCCAGCGCCTTGATCATCTGGTGGACCGCGTCGACGCCCCTGTCGAAGTGCGGCAGGTAGAGGTCCGGGCTGATCGTGAAACCGTCGAGATCGTGGTTGATCTTGGTGAAGAACTTCCGCTTGGCCTGGTCGAGATCGGCGAGCAGGCCGGCGAGTTTCTCGCCGCCGAAGTCCTGGTAGGCGTTCATGCCCACCACCTGGTCGATCGCGTGGATCGTGCGGTCCTCGCCGAGGCGCAGGTTCTCCGGGTGCCGGTCCGGGTTGTGGATCACCAGGTCGAGCAGCCACACCCGGCCGAGCTCCTCCACCCACCCGCCACGGGTCTGCTCGTCCGCCGCGTTCCACTGGCTCGCCGCGTCCTTCAGGTCGACGCCCTTGACGTAGGGCATCACCAGGACCTGGTCGTACTGCACCGCTTTGATCGCGTCGGCGAGTGAGTTCCCGCCGGCGCCCAGCTCGCGGAACCGCGCCAGCGCTCCCGTGATCTCGGCGGAGTCGACCCGGATCGCCTCGGTCTGCACGGTGTTGACCCCGGCGATCCTCCCGAACTGGGAGGCCACCACCTCGGCGGCGGGGGTGGTGTCCGCGGAGGTCTTCACGACCAACGCCTCGTCGTTCTTGCTCACCACGTAGACCCCCTTGCGGAGAGCGCCCACCTCGGTGGCCTCGCCCCAGTTCCGGTCCCCGATCCCGAACCGCTGCAGCACCGGCGGGGCGGTGGTGGCCGGGCAGTCGCACTCGGTGCTGCGCTGCACGTCGGCGTCCTGGCCGGGCGCGCTCAGCAACGCGGCGGACAGCTCGGCCCGGAACCACCACAGCAGACAGGCCAGCACCGGCACGGACACGGAACCGGCGATGGCGCGCCACGGCAGGGCCGGTTGTCCGGCGGCGGCCAGCCGGTTCAACGCGCCCCTGTTCTGGTTGCCGCCCTTGATGACCAACGCGTCCTGGTGGTACGTCTCGTAGGACGCGCGCACCGGCAACCCCAGGGCGATGCGCAGCGCGTTCTCCGTCACGTCGTCGTTCGTCGCCACGTCTTCGGCCACTTTGAGCAGCTCACCGGCCTTCCCGGAGCGTTCGAACGCCTGGAGCGCGCCGCCCTGGGACAGCGCTTCTTCCAGTTGCTCCGCGCCGATCGGGGTCAGCCCGACGGTGAGGACCTCCTCCAGGTGCCCGATCTGGAGCTTGCCGCCGCCCTCGCGCCGGTAGACGGTGACCTGGCGGTCGCCGGTGGCCGGGTGGTTCGCCGCCTTGCCGCGCATGATCCGGCCCGCGTGGATCAGTTCGTGGGCGAGCACCAGGAACGTGGGCATCTCCTGCCGCTCGAGGCTCTGGTGCTCCTCGTCCCACACCTCGACCACGCGTTTCTCACCCGCGGTCTTCGGGTCGAAGTGGACGATGGCGTCGGCGCCGGTCGTGGCCGCCGCCGAGATGCCCGCCCGCACCGCGGCCCGGCCGGAACCCGTTGCCGCGACATCGGTGCGGTTGTCACCGCTGGTGTCGCGCCGGATGGTCACCGTGCGGTCGCTGCCGACCAGGTCGTGGACGAGCCGGTACCGCGGATCGTCCTTGTCCCGGGGCTCGCCGGTCAGCACGATGCGGCCGTTCTGCTCGGCCGCGCTGACGCCGGTGCCGGCCAGCACCGCGCTGATCGCCTCCACCACCTGGGTCTTGAACCGATCCGCCGGGGCGCGCAGGAAATCCAGGTGGTAGCCCTGCTCGACCTGGATGGTGCGCTGCACCGCACGGTTCCCGGCCGCGCGTTGCAGGGCGAGCAGCGCCTGCGGGCCCGGTGGTGCGGCCCGCCGCGGTGGTCGCGCCGCGGTCCCCGTCTCCAGCCCCTGCGGTTGCCGAACGAACTGGGACATCACGACTCCCCGTGGTTCGTCGGAGCGTGCGGGAACAAGCCGGCAGAGCGAGAGTACGAGCATCGGGTCGGCTGGAACGGGCAACACCGGGGTTCCGCCCCGACGGGCGCCGTGCACTGCCCGTCGGGGCGGAATGCGGTGTCCTGGAGGGTGGCGGCGAGTTCCGGCGTTTCAACGGCGATGAGCTGGGTACCAGGCGCTGAACGTGGCCGGTGCAGTCGCTGACCGGTCACGGCCCCGGCAGCGCGGACCTGCAGTGACCGCGATGCCTCGCCCACGGCAGGGAGAGCCGCGGCATGACTGAGCCACGCCCGCTACCGATCTGGGTCGGCACCGCCGACTCCGGCTTCGGGACGCCGATCACGTCCGTGCACGGCGAGATCGACCTGACCACCGGCCACGTCCTGCGGGACGAGGTCGCCACGCGGCTGGCGGACCGGCCGCGGTCGCTGGTCCTCGACGTCTCCCGCGTCACCTTCCTGGGATCCGCGGGCATCAACGTCATGCTGCGGGTGGGGGAGCAGGCCGCCGAGCGGGAGGTGGCCTTCGCGGTGGTGACGGGGGAGGGGTTCGTGCGCCGCGTGCTGACGCTCTCCGGGGTCAGCGGACTGCTCGGCCTGTACCGCGACCTGCCTGCCGCTCTCGCGGCGGTGGGCTGAACCGGAGCGAAGGTCACAAGCCCATGATGTTTGGTTCGGTGGTGGACATCGGCGGTCGTGATCGGGGGTTGCGGTGTGCGCACACCCCCGAGACGACCCGGCCGGCTGGAGGCGCGACCACGGTGCCCTTCGTCGGTGAACAGGCGCACCTCCTGGTGATGGACGTGCTGATCGGCCGTGACGTGGTCCTGACCGGACTGCGCCACGACATCACCGCCGCACTGCGCGACCTGGGCGAAGATCACTGCTACGACGTCCTGCTCGTCGTCACGGAACTGGTCAGCAACGTGCTGGACCACACCGGCGGCGCCGGGCGGCTCCGCCTGCTCCGCTGCCGCGTTCCCTGCCTGGTCATGATCGAGGTCGACGACCACTCGCGACAGCAACCGGTCCACGGGCGCTCACGCCTGGGCGAGCACCGCGGCAAGGGCATGGTGATGGTCGGCAACACGACCAGCAGCTGGGGGACGAGGCCGCTGGCCGACGGCAAGACAGTGTTCGCGGTGACGTCGTGCGCCCCGCCGGGGGAGTGCACGGCCGTCGCCTGAACCCGGCTCGCCGTCAGGGCACGCGCAGAACGAGGAGCGCGATGTCGTCACCCGGCCGGGCGCCACCGACCTCGTCGGCGAGCAGCTCCAGCAGGTCCGGCAGGCAGCGGTGCCCGTGCTCGGCGAGCAGGGCGGCGGCCTGGGCGGTGCCCAGGACGGTGTCGCGGCCCGGCCTCTCGACGAGGCCGTCGGTGTGCAAGAGCACGCAGCTGCCCGGAGCGAGCGTGAGCCGGTGGGTGGTCCGCTGCCGCGGCGCCATGCCGGGGAAGAACATCATGTCGTGCCCGCCCGCGTCCTCCACCCGGCCGTCCGGGTGGCGCAGCAGGGGGTGCGGGTGCCCGGCGTTGGTCCAGGACAGTTCCCAGTGACCGGCCTGCGCGGGCCGCAGGTGTGCGTGCACGAGCGTGCCGGAGGCGTTGACGCCCAGCGCGAGGTTGGCGTGTTCGAGCGCCGCCAGGACGTGGGCGGGGCCGGCGCCGGGGTGGTCGAGGTCGGCCTGGCGCAGCATGCTGCGGATCTGGCCCATCTTCGTGCTGGCACGGATGTCGTGGCCGGTGATGTCGCCGATCGTCACCGCGAGCGTCGCCGAGTCGTCGGCCGTGCGGGGCAGCGGGTAGGCGTCGTACCAGTCGCCGCCCACCAGTTCCCCGGTCGCGGCGGGCCGGTAGAGCGCGGCGACCTCCAGGTCCCGCACGACCGGCAGGTCGGTGAGCATGGCCTGCTGCAGCTGCCGGGCCACTACGATGCGGTGGTCGACGAAGACCGCGCGTTCGATCGCGCGGGCGGTGTACCCGGCGAGCGCCGTGACGATCGCCTGCTCCAGGGCGTCGAGCCGGTGCGGTGCGTCCCAGCCGATCACGAGCGTGCCCAGCGGCCCGAAGGCGCCGGGCAGCGGGACGCAGATCGCGGTGTGCAGGTCGAGCATCGCCCAGGCGTCGACGGCGTCACGGCTGTAGCCTCCCGCGACCAGGTCCGCCGCGCCCTGGATGATCACCGTCGTGTTGTCGCGGGCCGCACGGGCGGTCGGCCACGCGTCGTCGAGGCCGTAGTTCTCGTAGCTGTGCTCCATCGCGGAGGCGTGAGCGTCCACGTCGTCCTCGTCGATCAGGCGCCTCAGCCGCTTGCCCTCGACGAGCACCAGGCCGACGTAGCGGGGCAGCATGTCACCGGTGATCAGGTCGCGGACCTGTCTGCGGACCTGGCCGAGGCCGGTGGTGTCCGCGAGGTCGTTGGCCGCGCGCAGCAGCAGCTCCGCGCGGTTCAGCGCGAGCCGGGTCCGCTCGGAGAGCGCGCTGGCGCGGGCGTGCGCCGCCTCGAGGCGGCGCGAGGCGATCAGCAACCGCAGCTCGGCGCTGCACGCGGCGGCGAGGTCGACCAGGTCCTGCAGCTGCTCCCCGGTCCACTCGCGCGGCGAGGTGTCGATCGCGCACAGCGAACCCAGCACGTTCCCGTCGTCGTCGGTCAGCGGCATGCCGGCATAGGCGGCGACCTTGAGGTCGGTGACCGCGGGGTGCGAGCACCAGTTCTGGTCGGCCTCGGTGTCGTGCAGCACGAGGGGACTGCCCGTCCGCACCACGGTCTGGCACAGCGAGTGCGACAGCGGCGTGGCGCGCGTGCTCGCCAGCGGCTCGCCGAGGCCGAGGAGACCGGGGAACACCTGCCGGTCCCGTTCCACCAGCGAGACGAGCGCGACCGGAACGCGCAGGGCGCTGGCGACCAGCCGCGCGAACCGGTCCATGCCGCTGTCCGGCCGGGCGGTCAGGCCCGTGGCGTGCAGGGCCTGCTCCCGAGCTCGCTCCGAGCGGTCCTCACCCACTGCCGCACCTCTGGTCGGAACGCGGTTGTCGTCAGCAGGCGATTCTACTGGTCCGGTCCGATCAGGACGCGTCTTCCCGGATCGTCTTCACGGCAGCGTCCACCGACTCGGCGAGGGGGAGCACCTCGGTCAGCGCGCTCGCCATCAGCGGACGGGAGGCGGCCACCTCCTCGGCGACGATGGCGAACCCCACACCGTCGCGCTGGGTCCGCGAGTGCAGCTCCAGCAGCATCGACAACGCGGACGACCCCATGAAGTCCACCGCCAGCTCGACCACCAGGCCGTCCGGCTCGCGGTCCGCGAGCTCGAACAGGGCCGCGCCCACCCGGTCCACGCTGTCCACGTCGAGCTCACCGCTGACCACAGCGACGAGGACACCGTCCTGCTCGCTGGTGCGCAGGCCGGCCACCGACGCCGTCTCGTCCGAAGTCACCACAGCACCTCACCTCGAGTCCCCCGACCGTCTCCTCCCCGCGATGCTACGGAGGTCAACATCGTCCGGCAGATCACCGCGCCGCCACCGGCCGGCCGGTGGCGGTGAACTCGGGCACACCAGGCCCGCCGGTCACGGGCGGCCTCCCGGTCGTTGCTCGGCCGTGGGACCGCTCGTCGAGGACGGTGCGGCGGCCGCCCGGTGGCCGAGCCCCGCCACGGCCAGCACGACGAGCGCCGCCACCGCGACCGCGAGGCCTTCGTGCAGCAGGCACGCCGCCGCACCGGCGGCGGCCCCGAGGACGAGGAGCGCGACGGCCGCGACGCGCCGCCCCGCCCCCTGACCGCGGGCCGCCCCGAGCCGGGAGTCCGCGGCGAGCCCCGTCAGCGTGGAGGTGACGACGACGGTCGTGACGTCCCTGACGCCGAGATGACGCGCCGTCGCGGCCTGAGCGCCCATGGCCAGCGCGAGAGAGGACGCCGCCACGGCCGGGACGCTCGTCCCGAGGACGGTCAGGCCGAGCGCGGTGGCGGCCAGCACCAGGCCGACGCCGCCCAGCACCGCCGTGCAGCGGCGGTCCCAGCCCGGCGCGGCGGTCCGCAGCACCCGGCCGCCCGCGGCGGCGCCGGCGAGGAAGACCACGAGCGCCAGCGCCGGACCGAGCACGGGCAGGTCGGTGTCGCTCACGAACGCCATCCCGAGGATGACGACGTTGCCGGTCATGTTGCCCGCGAACACCTGGTCCAGGCGCAGGTACCCGACGGCGTCGACGACCCCGGTCGCGAAGGTCAGGGCCAGCGCGAGGTGCACCGGCGTGATGCGGGCGGTCATCGCCCCACCGCGCCGTCCGGCGTGCCGGGCGCGGCCACGGGACGGCCGTCGCACGGGGCGGGACGCATCGTGTGCGGGAAGGTGTCGGTCTGGGGTGGACCGGGCATGTGCGTCGTACTCCGTTCAGGCGTGGGCAGTGCGTTCGGCCCGCCGCCGTGGAACCGCCCGGGCGACGTGCACGGCGTCCAGCGTCGCCCACACGTCGTAGCGGCGCAGAGGTGCCCAGTGCGTTCCGGGGCGACGGTTCTCCGGCGGACTGCTCACCCGACCCGTCCAGGACGCTCTGCGCGCCCGGCGAGTCCCTGCGGGAGGCCGATTCCGCGGACACCGCGGCACCACGCCCGGTATGACGGAACCTCAGCCTCCAGAGCTCGGAGATCCACGGGTTCACCGACGAACGCCCCGGCCGCGTCGCCGAGCCGATCGCGTGAACCCCGCAGGACCAGTCAGCGAGCCGCACAGCTCAGCCAGGAGCAGCCATGCCGGACCGAATACACGTGCTCACCACCATCTACCAGTCAGACCGGGCCGACCGCGCCACCACCCTGACCGTGAGCCTCGCGACGATCGGCGTCGCCACGACCTACCTCATCGGCACGATCGCCTTCTACGACAAGCTCGATCTCCTCGGCTGGGCGATCAGCCTCCTGCCGTTCCCCCTGGTGTGCACCGCCGCCTTCCACGCCCAGCTGCTCACCCTCGCAGCCGTGCGAGCCCGCTCGATCCTCGCGCTCGAACACGCTCTCCTCACCGCGACCGACCCCGGTCAGAACACCCCCGTCGACCCCACCCGCATCGGCGCGACCGCCACCGAACGCGCCACCAACATCCACACCGCGAGCCCGTCCCACCGCTTCGCCATGCTCATCGCCTACGGCGGGGCGGGCATCATCCCGCTCGCCTACACCGTCCTGATGCTGATCAAGGCCGCGCACCACCTGGGCGGCTGGGTGGCCGTTCCCACCGCGCTCTACCTGGTCCTGCTCGTCCCGATCACGTTCGCCTGGCGCGACAGCGCCGCCAAGCTCGACCTCCGAGGCGGGGTGGGCACGTGAAGGTCTATTCGTCCACGACCGCGATCGCACGCACCGGCATGGTTCCCATGCCCACGACCGGCATCGGCAGTGCCGTGAACCGGGCGCCGCGCCCAGGCACCTGCTCCAGGTTCGTCAGGTGCTCGACGATGGGAACGCCCGCCCCCAGCAGCCCCTGATGGGCCGGCCTGCTCGGATCGGTGGCGTCGTCGATGTTGAGCGAGTCGATGCCGACCAGTGCGGGTCCGACGGCGAGCAGGGCGTCGACGACCTCCGAGGTGAGAAACGGATGCCCGTCCTGGTAGGCGTCGGTGCCCCAGTACCGTGACCAGCCCGTGTGGAAGAGCACCGCCAGCCCTTCCAGCTCCGGGAGGATCGGATCGCCGAGCTGCAGCACGGCGACCGGCACGTCCACCACCCGTTCCAGCGGCAGGCCCGCCGTGTCGTAGCCGTCCTGGTGGTAATGGCGGGGAGTGTCCAGGTAGGTGCCGGTGTTCGCGATCAGGTCGATCTGCCCGATCTCGAACGACACACCGGGCGTCATGCGAGCCGAGGTCTCCGCCCGGCTCACGTACGTGGTGACACTCGGTGTCCTCATCCCGCGCATGGTAGTCATTCCGTGGGAGATGGGGTGGCTCAGATCGATGATGCGACGCATGGGCACAGTATGAAATGGACTGTGCCCGTCGGCTCGACGCCCCGTCCACTTCGGCCCGGGCGATGGTGGTGAAAGTGCCGATTTCCTCTGCGCGCCATCGGGGTCCGAGTCATGCGCCGCCGCCGTGTCCGCTGGCGTGCTCGGTACCGCGATGCCCGGCGGAAGCCGAGCCGGCCACCGGGGCCGCGGTGCTCAGCGGCACGACGGGCGGGCCGGCCAGACCGAACCCGGCGGCCACCTCGCCCACCTCGGCACGCCAGCGCGACGGGACGTCCCCGGGAGCCACGCGGTCGAGGTAGGCCGCGACGAAGTCCCGGTCGTCGCGCAGGAACGGGAAGTCCGTCGGCACGAGCGACCGGATCACCAGCATCGGCACCGGGCTGCGCAGCGGGCGGAACTCCGGGTTCCACAGCCCGGCCTTGGGCGGCGGACCGTCGTGGAACTCGCCGATCATCAGGCCCCGGGCGACGTAGTCGGCCTTGAGCCGCGACTGGGCCTCGTCGACGAGGCCGGCGGCGTCGTCCGGGAACAGCACCAGGATCGTCAGGTACTGGGCGGCGCGCCCGGCGCTCTCCCGCAGCTCCAGGTACCACTGCCGGTAGCGGGCCAGTGCGTCGGCGACCTCGGTCGCCGTTCCCGGCCTGCCGGGGTGGACGGCCAGGTACAGCAGCCCCTTGTCCAGCGAGCCCTGGGCGAACGGGCAGACCGGGCCCTTGCGGCCGAGGTCGGGGTGGGGTTTGACCAGGTACTGGTGGGCCCAGCCGACCACCGCGTACAGGGCGTTCTGGTGCCGGCGGACCTGGTCGGGCAGCGGGCCGCGCAGGTCGGACAGCTCGACGAGGAACCGGGTCGGGTCTGCGGGATCGACGATCATGGCATCGGCTTTCGAACTCCGTGGACGTCGCGAACTCCGGGAACGGGCGTGTGCGGCAGCGGGTCAGTCCGCGCGGGTGTGGATGTGGATCCGCGAGACGGTCTCCACGCAGCGCGCCACGGCGTCGGCGGCGGTGGCTCCGGTGGCGATCACGTGCCCGCACACCCGGTCGTCCGACCACCGCAGTGGCGGCACCTCGGTGCCGGGTTTCGCGGTGAGCGTGAGCGAGATGGCCGGGTCCAGCGCGTCCGGCGCGGTCACCTCGGTGACGGTGCCGGGGTCGGCGAGCAGGAACCGCACCGCCGCGCCGCCCTCTGCCTGCCGCGGTTGCGGCCGCCACGCCATCAGGCCCAGCGGCACGCCGACGGCGAGCCGCAGCAGGTCCACGCCGTGGACGAGCCGGACGAGGTCGGGGATGAAGTCGCCGCCGACGCGGGTGTGCGACTCCACGACGCGCGGCCCGCGCCGGGTGAGTTTCACCTCCGTGTGCGTCGGGCCCTCGACCACGCCGACCGCGTCCAGCAGCGCGGTGGTCAGCTCGCAGACCTGTCGCCGCACCGGGTCGGTCAGGTCGGCGGGCACCGCGTGGCCCACCTCGACGAACCCGGTGGTGCCCAGGTACTTGCCGGTCACCGCGACGACGGTGTGCACGCCCTCGTGGCTGAACGCCTCCACGCTGACCTCCGGCCCGTCGAGGTACTCCTCGGCGAGCACGGCGGTGCGCCCGGACTCCTCGACCCGGCGCCACGCGAGCGGAACGTCCTGCGGCGCCACGACCAACGCCACACCGTCGCTGCCGCCCGAGTCCAGCGGCTTGACGACCACCGGCACGCCGTCGAGCTGGTGCAGGAACGCCGCCAGTTCGTCCGCGCCGCGCACCGTCCGGTACCGGACCGGCGACAGGCCGGCTTCGGCGAGCCGGTCGCGCATGAGCGCCTTGTCCTTCAACAACCGCACCGTCTCGACGCTGTTGCCGCCCAGCCCCCACTCGGCGTTGAGCAGTGCGGCGGGCAGCAGGCCCGGCTCGGTCAGCGTGAGCACCCTGGTGAACGGCCGCTCGGCGTGCTCGCGGCGCAGGCACTCCACGACCCGGTCCGGCTCGGCCATCAGGTCGACGGGGAAGACCTTCTCGCACAGCTCGTCCGAGCGGGGGTCGTAGCGGCCGGGGGAGTGCACCAGCGTCACGTCCAGGCCCAGGTCCGCCGCGGCTTCGAGCATCTCGACGCGGCCGCCGATCACCGCGACCCGCACCGGTTCGGTCACCAGTCGGTAGTGCGCGGCCGTCGCCCGCACCCGTGCCTCGACCTCCGCGGTCGAGGTGCCCCGGTGGCGGAACCGGCCGCCGACGAACTCGTACGAGCCCGCGGTGCGGGGGATGATGGAGCCGACGGCGGGGATCGCCTCGGAGTAGGGGCCGTCCGCGGCGACCATGCTGTGCGCGGCCACGACCCGGCACGGGGCGGGCCGGTCCAGCGGCACGTGCAGGCAGCCGGCCACCGGCTCGTCGTCGCCGAACGGCGCGATGTCCGGAACTTCGCCGCACTGCAGGGAGAACTCGCACTCCATCAGGTCGACGCCGTGCACGTCCCGCCACACGAACGGGATCTCGCCGCCGCCGGGCCGGCAGCCGACCTCCAGGAACACGAACTCGCCGTCCGGGGTCAGGAACAGCTCCAGGTGGAACACCCACGGGTCGGCGGACATGCCGGGCACCAGCACCCGCAGGAACTTCTCGGCCTCGGCGAGCAGCGCCGGGTCGTCGGCCTCGACCGACCCGACCGGCTCTCCCAGGGCGAAGGCCAGCGGCCCGAGGGCGGCCGCGCCGGGCACGTTCACGTAGGCGTTGAGCCGCCACGGTCCCAGCACGCCGCCGCCGAGGTGCACGCCGTCGACGTGGTGGACGCGGTGCGGCAGGTGCTCCTGGACCAGCAGCGGGTGCCCGGAGCCGAAGGGGAGGTCCAGGCGGGCGACGGCGTCGGCCGAGTCGAGCCGCCGGACCCCCGTGCTCGCCCGGCCCTGCAACGACTTCACCACCACCGGCCAGCCGGCCTCCCCGGCGAACCCGGTGATCTCGGCGGGGTCGGTGACCAGTGCGGAGCGCGGCACGGGCACACCGGTGCGCTGCGCGGCCAGCAGCATCGCGTGCTTGTCCAGGAAGTGGTGCAGGTCGGCTGCCTTGCGGCCGCGCGAGGAGAACTCCTCCCGCAGAGCGGCCGCCACGGCGAAGTCGCTCTCCTGCAACGCCACCACCGCCTCCGGTCGTCCGTGGGCGCGCACCGCGGGTTCCAGTGCGGCCCGCACGGCGGCGTGGTCGAGCAGGTCCTCGACGACCACGACCTCCCGCGCGGTGGCGGGCACCGCGGCCTGCCCGGCGTCGGTGGTGACGTAGGTGACGCGAGCGATGTCGTGGTCGAGGTAGCGGGCGTACTCGGCGAAAGAGTCGCGCCACCGGTTCAGCACGACGACGTGGGCGTCGCCGAGGCTCTTGACTGCCATCGCGGCGTCCCTTCTCTCCGGATCGTTCTCGGGTGGACTGTTCTATGTGGATGGTTGAACGGCTCGCCGGGCGAGCACGGGCCGGTAGGACGTCACGATCAGCGCGCCGAGCACGCAGAACGCCGCCGCCATCGCCCACGGCGGCAGCACAGTGCCCGCGCTGATCCCCGCGGCCGAGAGGAGCAGGCCGCCCTGGACGTCGAGCTTGAACACCGCCATGTAGCGGGTGCGCGCGTCATCGGGGACGAGGCCGGCGAGCATCGCCTGCACCACCGGGATGTGCAGCAGCTCGCCGACCGTCAGCACCAGCACCGCGGCCATCAGCACGACCAGGTCCGTGCCGAGCGCGAGGACCACGGTGCCCGCCGTGAACAGGGCGATGCCCAGGTGGACGCGCGGGCGGTCGGCCAGCCCGCGGGTCAGCCGTCCGGAGAGCACCGCCAGCGCCACGATCAGCAGCGTGTTCTCGGCGCGCAGCACGCCCAGCACCTCCACCCCGGTGAGGTGGACGTGCCACGGTCCGAGCACGAGCCACTCACGGCGCTGCGGGAACGCCTGCGCGAGACGCACGCCGATGTAGCCGATCAGCTGGGTCTCCAGGCCCAGCCACAGCGTCATCCCCGCGACGAGCCGCAGGAACGCGCGGTCCTTCACCGCGTCGGCGTAGCCGCGCAGCAGTGCGCCGAACCGCGGCCGGCCGTCCGTCTCGGGCCTGGTCTCGGTCAGGTACCTCAGGCTCACCAGCGCGGCCACGCCCGCGATCGCCGCCGCGACGGTCAGCATCGCGGTGAAGTACCCGCTGTAGAGGAAGCTCGCGACCACCGCGCCCGCGGCGAGCGCGGCGTTCACCGTCCAGTACTGCAGCGTGTAGACGGCTTTGCGGTGCCTGGCCGGGGTGACGTCGACGATCATCGCCTCGTTCGCGGGCAGGGCGAAGTTCGACACCACGCTGTTGAGCGCGTAGAAGGCGAACACCGCCGCGGCCGAGCCCCACCACGGCGAACTGGCCGCCGCCATGCCCAGGAACGCGACCGCCGTGCCGGCCGTGCCCACCAGCAGCGGCACCCGCCTGCCCCTGCCGTCGGCGACCGGACCTCCGGCCAGGCTCGCGACCACCGCGAGCACGACCGCCGCCCCGATCAGCAGCCCGGCCCGCGCCGTGCCGACCTCGTCCGCGAGGTAGATGGCCATGAGCGGGGTGATGATCGTGGTGAGGGTCCGCTCGACGAACGCCACGGCGATGCGCAGCCGCAGGTTCGGGTGCAGCTCGGCCAACCGCATTCCGCTCGTCCCCCCGATCGAAGTGGGTGGACATCGCACGGTTCGTGCCGTGCACGTCCGTTCCACCGCCGGCAAGCTGCCGCACCCCGATGCTTTCCGCCCCGGCTGGACGGCCACTGGTCGGCCTCTGGACACACATGCGTGAGCTACCGGGTGGATCGTCTGGATGGCGGCTGGAGCGGGTCTGGGCCCCGTGCCAGCATGGAACTCCGGGTGCGCCGCGACGAGCGGCATGATGGGGGTCGTGGGTGCTGGTCGTTCAGGTGCTCGGCCCCGTCCGGGCCTGGCGTGACGGCACCGCCCTGGCACTCGGACCGGCCGGCCGCAAAGCCCTGTTCGGTCTGCTCGCCCTCGCCGGCGGCAAGCCGGTGACCCGCGCCGAGCTGGTCGACGCGCTGTGGGGAGAACGACCGCCGGCCAGTGCGACCAACGTCATCCACACCCACGTCAAGCACCTGCGGCAGGTGCTCGAACCCGACCGCGACGCCCGTGCGCCGAGCACGCTCCTGCCCGCCGTGGGCGACGGGTACGCGCTCACCGTGCCCCCGGACGGGGTGGACGTGGTCCGGTTCCGCTCGCTGGCCGCCCGCGCCGCCAGCGTGCCGCGCGACGACCTTCGGCACGCCGCGGACCTGCTGGGCGAGGCCCTGGGGTTGTGGCACGGGCGCCCGCTGGCCGACGTGCCGGTGCTCGACGCCCACCCCGCCGTCGTCACGCTCGCCGAGGAGCGCCGGGCGGCGCTGGCCCGGCACGCCGAGGCGATGATCGCGATCGGGGCACCGCGCGACGTGCTGCCCGCGCTGGTCGAGGACGCCGCCGCGCACGGGCTCGACGAGGCGATGCACGCGTTGCTCATCCGGGCCTACACCGCGGCCGGTCAGCGCGACCAGGCGTTCGGCACCTACACCCTGGTGCGGCGCCATCTCGCGGAGGAGCTGGGGGTCAGCCCCGGACCCGAACTGACCGCCGCGTACCTCGACGCGCTCGAGGAGGCACCCGCGGACGCCGTCGCCGCACCGGCGCGGTCCCGGCCCGCACCGCCTGGCGTGAACCAGTTGCCGGGAGAGGTCGCCGGGTTCACCGGCCGGCAGGCGGAGCTCGCCGAACTCGGCCGGGTGCTGAGGGCCGAGCGGACCGGGGTGCCGATCGTCGTCGTGTGCGGCACGGCCGGCGTCGGCAAGACGGCGCTCGTGCTGCACTGCGCCCACGGCATCCGGGCGGACTTCCCCGACGGGCAGCTGTACGTCGACCTGCGCGGCTACGACCCGCGGTCGCCGGTGCCGGCGGAGGACGCCCTGAGCCGCCTGCTCGACGGCCTCGGCGTCACCGGGGCGGACGTCCCGGTCGACCCCGACCAGCGGGCCGCGCGGTACCGCGCCGAACTCGCCGACCGGCGCGTGCTGGTCGTGCTCGACAACGCGTCCACAGTGGACCAGGTGCGGCCGCTGCTGCCCGGCACGCCGGGGTGCCTGGTCCTGGTGACCAGTCGCACCAGCATGGCGGGACTGGTCGCGCTGCACGGCGCCCACCGGCTCGACGTGGACCTGTTGCCGGCAGCGGACTCGACGGCGCTGCTGCACGCGCTGATCGGCGAACGGGTGCGGCGCGAACCGGCCGCCGCGGCCGAACTGGCCGCGCAGTGCGGCCGGTTGCCGCTCGCGCTTCGGGTCGCCGCCGAGCTGGCCGTGTCCCGGCCGGACAGCGCCCTGGCCGAGCTGACCGGCGAACTGGCCGACCGGCGCCGGCGGTTGCACGTCCTCGACACCGGCGACGACGTCCGCGCCGCCGTGCGGACCGTCTTCTCGTGGTCGTACCTCCAGCTGCCGCCGCAGGTCGCGACGGCGTTCCGGCGGCTGGGCCTGCACGCGGGCCCGGACGTCACACCGCTCGCGCTCGCCGCCCTCACCGGCAGCGACCCGGACTCCGCGCGCCGGACCCTGGAGGTGCTGGCCCGCAACCACCTCGTGCAGGCCGTCCCGGCCGGCCGGTTCGCCGTGCACGACCTCCTGCGCGCCTACGCCGAGGAACTGGCCCGCGAGCACGACCCGGAGCCGGAGCGGTCGGCCGCGACCGAGCGGCTGCTCGCCTGCCACCTGGCGACCGCGTCGGCGGCGATGGACCTGCTCTACCCGGCCGACCGCCCCTACCGGCCCGACGTCTCCGCGACGCCGGCGCTCGCGTTCCCCTCCGCCGACGCCGCCCGCGCCTGGCTCGACGCCGAACGGTCCACGCTCGTGGCCCTGTGCCGCTTCGCCGAGCGGGACGACCGGCCCGGCTACGCGATCGACCTGGCGACCACGCTGTTCCGGTACCTGGAGGGTGGCCACTACGCGGACGCGTCGACCGTCCACGAGTGCGCGTTGCGCGCCGCCCAGCGGGCCGGCGAGGACGGCATGCTCGCCGCGGCGCTGACCAACCTCGGCGCACTGCGGCGCCTTCTCGGCGACTACGACCAGGCGGCCGTGCACCTGCACGAGGCGATAGACCTGCATCGCCGGACGGGCGGCCACTACGGCGCGGCGCGGGCGTTGTCGAACCTCGGCATCGTCGCCGAACGGATCGGGGAGCACGAGGAAGCGGCGTCGCTGCACCAGGAGGCGCTGGCCCTGCACCAGCGGCTGGGCAGCCGGTACGGGCAGGCGGCGGCGCTGCTCAACCTCGGCAACGCCTGCAGCCGCCCCGGCCACTTCGCCGACGCCGCCGGGTACCTGGAACGCGCGCTGGAGCTGTTCCGCGGTCTCGGCGACGTGGTCGGCGAGGCCAGCGCCCTGTCCAACCTGGGCGACGTGTGCGCGAACCTGCGCCGCTACCCGGACGCGGTCCGGCACCTGTCCGAGGCACAGGAGTTGTTCCAGCGCCTGGACCACAGCTACGGCGTGGCCTCGACCCTGGGCAACCTGGGCAACGTCCACACCCGGCTCGGCGACTGGTCGCAGGCGCACCGCTGCTACACCACCGCCCTGGAGCTGTTCCGCGACATCGGCCACCGGTACGGGGAAGCGAACGTCCTCAACGGTCTCGGCGAGATCCTGCGGACGGCGGGCCGGCACGACGAGGCCCGCGACGCGCACGCCGGGGCCCTGCGGATCGCCACCGAGACCGGCGACCAGGACGAGCTGGACCGCGCCCGAGCCGGCCTGGGAGCGACCCTCCGGCACGCGTGAGCACGTGGTGGCCGCGAAACCTCCCGGTCCAGACGTCGTCCAGCCGCGGCCGGACGACGTCCATTCACCGTCCAGCCGCAGCCGGGAGATTCGGCACAGGCCGGTGTTCGGGCGGGGGAGCCGGTCGGGGGTGTCGGGGGAGAGGGAACCGGTGCGCTACGAGTTCGAGGACTACTCGCTGGACCCGGCACGCCTGGAGCTGAGCCGGGGCGGCGAGCGGGTGCACGTGGAGCCGCAGGTGTTCCAGGTGCTGCTGCACCTGATCCGGAACCGCGATCGCGTGGTGCCCCGGACCGAGCTGCTGGACAGCGTGTGGGGCGACCGCTTCGTGAGCGACTCGGCGCTGGCGTCCCGCGTGAAGGCCGCGCGGCGCGCCGTCGGGGACAACGGGACGTCCCAGCGCGTCATCCGGACGATGTTCGGCCGCGGGTACCAGCTGGCCGCCCCGGTGCGCGAGGTGCGCGGCGCCGCCGGTGCGCCACCGAAGGCCACGGCGGTGTGGCCACGGCAGGGAATCCGGTTCTGCACCTCGCGGGACGGCGTCCGGCTGGCCCACGCGGCGACCGGATCCGGTCCGGTGCTCGTCCAGGCCGCCCGGGGCATGACGAGCCTGGACCACGGAGAGCCGGGGCACTCGCTGCTGCGGCTGTCCGAACGGCACACGCTGGTCCGCTACGACGCGCGTGGCTGCGGGCTGTCCGACCGGGACGTCGGCCGCTTCGGCCTCGACGACTGGGTCGAGGACCTGCTGGCGGTCGTGGACGCGCTCGGCCTCGAGCGGTTCCCGCTGCTCGGCGTGTCCGAAGGCGCCGCGGTCGCCGTCGCGTTCGCCGGCCGCCACCCGGAGCGGGTCGACCGCCTGGTCCTGCACGGGTCGTTCGCGCGGGGACGGGTGGCCAGGGCCACGACCCAGCGGGAGAAGGAACTGGCGGCGTTCGACCTCGACCTCGCCCGGATGGGCTGGGAGCACGACGAACCCGGGATCCGCCAGGTCTTCACGGCCAGGATGCTGCCGACGGCGAGCCGCCAGGAGTGGGAGCGGTTCGACGAGGCCCGCCGCCTGTCCGCCTCGCCGGAGACCGCCGTGCGCATCGCCACCCTGTTCGCCCACGTGGACGTCCGGCCGGAGGCCGGGCTGGTGCGCTGCCCCGTCCTGGCCGTGCACGCCAGGGACGACCGGTCGGTGCCGCTGGCCGCCGGGCTGGAACTGGCGAACCTGCTGCCGGGGAGCACCTTCGTCGCGCTGCCCGGCGACAGCCACCTCCTGTCGGACGCCGATCCGGCCTGGCCGGTGTTCGAGGGCGAGCTCGGTGCGTTCCTCGGGGCGGCGGGGCCGCGGAACGGCTCGCCGCCGGTCGCGTGACCACGGCTCCGGTCACCGGCGTCAGGCGAACTTCGCCCGCGGCGGTGCCGTGGCGGGATCGGCGACCACGTCGATGACGAGCCGCCCGCGGTCCGCCCAGTCGCGTGCCGCGGGCCACGACCGCAGTGCGGCGAGAGCGTCGGCGGCGCAGTCGAGGCCGGAGTCGTCAGGCCGGTAGCGGCACTCCAGGCGCAGCGTGCCCCCCGTTTTGCTCAAGGACGCCTGGACGTGGGGCTGTGCGAGGTCGTTGACCGTAATCCCGCTCAGCGTCGAGCGGAAGTCGGCACGGCACACACCGGGCCGGTCGAAGGCGTCGTACAGGACCTGCGACGGGACGAGCACCGTCGTCGTGCCGCCGGCCGAGGTCGTGATCGAGGTCTCGACCCGGCCGATCCGGCGCAGCCCGCCGACGTGGCCGGGGTGGCACGCGGAGGTCTCGTCGAGCACCTCGACGAGGTCGCCGGTCAGGTACTTGACGATCGGCTGGGCGATCCCGAAGGGGTAGAGCTCCGTCACGGCCAGCCTCGCCGTGCCGGCCGTGACGAGGCCGGGGGAGTCGAGGGCGACGGTCTGCGCCACCAGTTGCGGGTCGAACTCCAGGTGCCCGCAGTGCGGGCACACCAGCGCCTTGCCGCGGCACTCCGAGACGGAGAAGCTGTCGAGCACGGGGCACTGCCAGTACTCACCCAGCCAGGCGAGCCGCCGGCGACCGGGATAGCCGCCGAAGAGCCCGACGACCCCGATCGCGAAGTCCGAGACCGGGATGCCGTGGTCGACGACGTAGCGGGTGAAGGCGTGGATGCCGATGACCCCGCCCGACAGCATGGACACGCGGGAGGCGACGCCGGGAGCGGTGAACCTTCGGCGGAGCATGTGGACGGTGCGCTCGGCGTGTTCGTCGTCCACGACCGTGCCCGGCACCAGCACCGCGCCCGGCGTGCCGCCGCCTCCCACCCCGTGCCACGTGGACAGGAAGTCCAGCCGCAGCGGCCTCACCCCGCCCGCCGGAGCGGAGCCGGCCGCGGCCTCGGCGAACGCGCCGGTGAGGGCCCGTTCGCGCGCGGTGAAGTACCGGGTCATGGCCGACCCGGTCGAGCCCGACGAGAAACCGACGCCGACGATCTCGTCCCCGTCGTCGAGCACCGGCCGGACGTCCTCGCTCAGGTGGCGCCGCTCGGTCGGCGGCAGCGCCGCGAGCAGGTCCCACGCGTCGAGGGCGCCGGGTGCGCCGAGGTGCCGCGCCCAGTGGTCCCGGTAGAACGGGTGCCGCGCGGCGTGCGCCAGCGTCGGCCCCAGCTGGCGATCCCTGAACCCGCCTGATCTCGTCGTCATCACCGTCAGCGAACCAGCGCGGCGGGGCGGGCGCGTGGAGATCCCGTGGAGATCCGTGGAGCCGCCAGGGACCCGGATGGTCCACGGCTCGAGTCGTCATTCCTTGCGCTGCAAGGAGTTAGCGTGCTGGAGCCAGTCCCGCCGCACTGGTGGCGCACACCAGTGCCAACGAAACGAGAGGAGCCGACATCGTGGACGACAAGTCGCTCGACACCGGCGCGATCCAGTCCTACCTCGCCGACACGACCGAGGCCACCGGCCGGATGAGCGCCCTGCAGGAGGTGCCCGCCGAGCTGCTGCGCGAGGTCGGCGGCGCGCTCGGCGAGGCGATCAACTAGACCGGGCGCACGCGCGGGG
>NZ_JBHXCW010000008.1:0-73124 GCF_042725365.1 Lentzea sp. NPDC060358
GTCGTGGACGAGGCTCGGCACGGTGACGAGAGCGGTGGCCGCGGCGGCGATCCCGACGACCACCGTCCGGGTGCGCACCCGGCGGCGCTTCCGCGGCACGACGACGTCATCGTCCTCGGGTTCGGGTACGACGGGATCTGCTTGCGGCGCAAGCATCTCGGTGAGCTGCCGGACCACGACACCGATGGTCGACGGGCGGTCGGCGGGGTCCTCGGCGAGCAGGCGCCGCACCAGCGTCACCAGCTCGGCCGGCCCTTCCGGCTCCCCACGCCCCGGCGGGAAGCCGGTCAGCGCGAGGTGCAGCACGGCACCGATCCCGTACAGGTCGGACCGCTCGTCCATCGTGCCGTCACGCCGCGTTTCCGGTGCGGTGTAGGCGGTCGCGGCCGACGGGAAAGCCCGGCGCAACACCGTGCCGAAGTCCGCCACCACCGGCGCGCCGGAGGGGTGGAACAACACGTTGTGCGGCGTCAGTCCACCGTGGACGACACCGACGCCGTGCGCCGCAGCGACGGCCGTGGCCACCGCGTGACCGACCGCCAGCGCGTCGGGCAGCAGCAGCGCGCCGCTGTCCTCCACCAGTCCCGCCAGCGAGGCCGAGCACAGCTCCATCTGCAACGCCAGCGCGTCGTCTCCCAGCCGCATCACCTCGTCGACCGGCAGGATCGGCGCCTCGCCGCGCAACGGGGCCAGCGCCGCCTGCTCGCGTTCGAACGGGCCGAGCACCTCCTCGCCCACCGGCGGGTAGGCCTTGAGCGCCAGGTAGAGACCGCCGTAGACCGTCGCCACGGGACCCGTGCCGATGAGGTCGAAGTCGTCCCCGCCGGTCACCGCGCGTCCTGCCCCACCACGCGGGCGGCCTTGCGCGACGCCGCCGCGGCCTCGACGGGCCGGCCGGCGAGGGTCAGCACCTCGACCAGGCGCAGCCACGTGCGTTCCCGCTCCGGGTCCTCCGCGGTGAGCGCTTGGAGCAGCGCCACCGAACCGGCGGTGTGGTCCAGCGCCACCAACGCGTCCACGAGCAGGTCCAGCGCCGTCCACCGCAACCGCGTCAGCCTGTCCGCCTCGGCCCGGCTGTGGTAGGTGTCCAGCCGCGCGAACGGCGTGCCCCGCCACAGGTCGGCCGCGGCGCGGAAACAGCGGGCCGCGGTCTCCGGATCGGTGGGCAGCAACGCGCGCCCGTCGCGGACCAGTTGCCCGAACACGACGCTGTCCAGCTCTCCCTCGCCGATGCCGATCCGGTACCTGCCGCCCATGCTCTCGATCCGCGCCGACGTCTCGCCGAACAGCGGGATCAGCCGGCACAGGTCGTGCACGACCGGCCACAGCTCCCTGGCCGGGACCGCGGAGGTCCGGTCCGGCCACACCGCCTCGGCGAGGCTCTCGGCACTGACCCAGGCGTTGGGGCGCAACAACAACGCGGTCAGCAGATCCTCCGGCGCCCCAGCGGGGATGTCGGCCGCGCGGCCGTCCACGTGCACGACCTCGAGCGGTCCCAGTACGCGGAAGAGCATGGTCGTCACCTCCGTCACCTCTCTGCGAGCGACGGTAGGAGCGGGGTGTCCAGGAGCGGTTCATCCGCGTTGCACCCGCTTTGTACTGGCGGCTGTGACCGTCCTGGCCAGGCAACCGGCGAAACGAGGGGTCATGGACGAGTCGGGCAACGGCAGCAACCTGAAGCGGGCGGCGCTGTACGGCGCCGCCGGACTGATGACGGCCGCGATCGGCGCGTCGGCGATCACCGTTCTCGCGGCGGGGGAGGAGAAACCGGAGCAGAAACCGGCGGCGCAGTCGGCGCCCGTCACGCCGAAGCCGGCGGAACAGCCCACGCCCGCCGCACCGAAACCGGCAGAACAGCCCGCGCCGCCCCTGGCGCCGAAGCCGGTCCCCGTCCCCCAGACGGAGGCAGCACCCGAAGCGCCGCCCGCGCCGGAGGCACCTCCCGTTCTGGAAGCACCGCCCGCTCCGCAGATCGAGCGACCGGCCCCGCAACCCGTCGCCCCACAGCCCGTCGCTCCACCCGTGGTGCGGCAGGTGGTGCACGTGCCGGCGCCGAAACTGGTGGAGCACAAGCCGGTCCTGCTCGAGGTCAAGGTCGAGAAGCCACCGGCGCCGCCCGTCAAGAAGCCCTCGCCGACCGACGAGGCGCTGAAGAAGGCGAAGTCCGACGCGACCGAGGCGAAGAAGAAGGTCGAGCACGCCGAGAAGCAGCTGGCCGTGGCGAAGAAGGACTACGAGAAGAAGAAGGGCGAGGTCAAGAAGATCCAGCACCAGAAGAAGGAGGAGAAGAAGCAGAAGCCCCAGCCGCGGGTCGACCCCGTGCGGACCGTGAAGACCTCGTCCGACATGGACAAGCGGCTGAAGGCGCACACCGGCAAGCACAAGCCCGGCAAGAAGGTGACCATCACCGTGTCGTCCTCGGCGCACAGCCGGTGAGTGGTGCGGCCACAAGCATTCATCATCTGCCGCAGACCGGTGCCGGCAGCACGCCTGCCAGGACCTCCTGCTCCCCGCGAGGACCGACACTCCTGTCGACGACCTCGCACAAGTGATCCATGACCTGGTCTTCGTCCAGGTTCCACCGCCGTAGCGTCCTGTCCTCGCCCACCGGGGTGGCGGCTACGGCGACAACGCGAGCTTCCACCAGGAACTGTTCTGCGATCTCGAGCAAGGCGCGGACAAGTTCGCTGAGGTGACCGCGACACTCGTCGCCCAGTTCGACAGCATCGCCCCCCGGCACGGAGTCGGACGCGGTGAGGCGGCTGGCCGCCACCTCTCGCGGTGCCGCTCACGGCCTGCCCGCCGGAAGCACCCCCATGTCCGCGAACAGCTCGTCCGCGGACTTCAGGTGTTCTCGTGCGGCTTCAGTGCGTCCCAACGCCTTCTCCGCCTTGCCGAGGCCGTCGAGCGCACGTGCCTCCGCGATGCGGTAGCCGACGGACGACGCCACCTCGTACGCGCTCGCGTAGTGGGTCATGGCCTCGGAATGCCTGTTCTGCGACAGGCGCAGCCTGCCGATGATGTTGTCGATCTCCACCTGGCGCGTGATGGCCCAATGGCTGCGGTGGTGCCGCAGCGCCGTATCGGCGAAGTGGCGCGCCAGTTCGTCCTGACCGAGCTGGCGGTGTGCCAGGGCGGAGAGCGCGAACACGAGCGCGGCGTTCCCCGCCGGTGCGCCGAACTCCTCGATCAGCTCCCTCGCCCGGTTCAGGTGCCGGCTGGCCTCCCCGCCGGAGTGCAGGCCGAGATGAGCCTGTGCCAGGCTGGCACGGGCGATGATCTGCTGGCTGTGGATGTGGACCTCGTCGCTCAGGGCCACCGCGCGGTGCGCGGCCTCGACGGCCTCCGGGAAACGCCCCCACTCCTCGTACAGCGAACTGAGGTTCACCAGGCTTTCGGCTTCCGCCCTGCTCACCCCCAGTTCCCTCTTGATGCGGATGGACTCCTGGAACATGTGCAGCGCCTCGCCGAACCGCCCGGTGTAGGCGGTGAGCAGCCCCAGCATCCCGATGCCCTTGGCGTAGCCTCGCTTGTCCTCCAGGCTCTGCGCGATCTCGAGCGCCTCGGAGGCCGCGCGGATGCCCGCCTCGAACCTGCCGAGCTTCCAGTTCGCGACGGCGGAGTTCGACAGGCTCAGGTGGAGCAGCTCGCGGTCCCCGAGCCTGCGGGAGGACAGCACGGAGAGCTGGGTGATCTCGGCGAACTCCGTGTAGAGGCCGACGGCGTCGAGCTGGAACACCACGTTGCGGGTGAGGTGCGCCGCGTGCCGGTCGAACCCCTTCTCCTGGGCCAGCACGGCCGCTGCCTCGAGGGTCGTGCGCTCCCTCGCCAGCCACGCGCGTGCCTTCTCGCGATCGGCCAGCCGGAATGGAATGGCGGGAGGGTCCGTCAGACCGGTGGGAAGGCGCACCCGACCGTTGAAGAGGAGGTCGCACACGTAGTCGCTGGTGTGCATCAGGTAGTCGAGAAGTCTCTTCAGAGCGTCGAGCGCATCGGCCGCGTCGGAGTGGTCGGACTCCTTGAGCGTCCGGCGCACGAAGCTGCGCACCAGGTCGTGGAACGCGTAGTAGCCGAACTCGTGCTGCTGCAACAGGTGCCAGTCCAACAGGACTTCGAGGGTCCTCTCGGCGTCCTCTTCCGAGCACCCGAAGAGCGCGGCCGCCGAGCTGACATCGATGTCACGGCCGGGGTGAAGGCCGAGCAGGCGGAAGGAAGCCCGGTGATGGGCGTCGAGACCCTCGTAGGAGATCTTGAGCGTCAGTTCCACCCCGCGCTCGTCCGATCTCAGCTCGTCGAGCAGCCGCGACTCGTCGCTCATCCGGTCGACCAGGTAGGAGATCGACCACCGCGGCCGGTTCGCCAGCCTGCTCAGCGCGATCCGCAGGGCCAGGGGCAGGTGGCCGCAGAGCTTGACCAGGTCCTCCACGGCCTCCGGTTCCGCCGCGGTGCGCTCGTCGCTCAGCACCGTGGTGGCCATGGCCCTGCTGTCCTCGCTGTTCATCGTGCCGAGCGAGGTCCAGTGCGCGCCGTCGAGGTCGATCAGCCGGGTGCGGCTGGTGATGAGCACCAGGCACCGCGGGTTGGGTGGCAGCAGAGGACGCACCTGGGCGACGTCCGACACGTTGTCCAGCAACAGCAGCACGCTCAGATCGGCGACCGTCGCGCGCCAGTACTCGACGCGTGCCGCTGGCTCGTCCGGCAGGTTGCCGGCCGGCACGCCCAGCATCCGCAGCAGTGCCTCCGCGGCGGTGGCCGCGGACATCGGCTGCTCGGCCGGGGTGAAGCCGCGCATGTCGAGGTACAACTGCGCGTCGGGGTAGTGGTCGGACACCGTGTACGCCGTCCGCACGGCCAGCGAGGTCTTGCCGGAGCCGCCCATCCCGTCGATCGCGAGGACGCGGGGACCTCTGGTCGGCGGGCCGTCGACCTGCTGCCGGAGCGACTCCAGTTCCTGCTGGCGCCCTATGAAGTCGGTGAGGTCGTTGGGCAGGGACCGGGCTCGCCGTGGCACTTCCGGTTCTGCTCGCGGCTGCGCGGGGCGTGGCGGCGCCGACTCGGCAGCGGGCAGGACGAGAGCGGGGTCGTTGCGCAGGATCCCCTCGTGCAGCGCGGTGAGCTCGGTTCCGGGATCGATGCCCAGCTCCTCGGACAGCAGAGAACGAACCCGGCCGAACTCCTCCAGTGCGTCGGCCTGCCTGCCGGACCGGAACAGCGCGAGCATGAGTTGTCCCCGCAGCCGCTCCCGCATCGGGTGGGCCGCCACGTGCGCGCGCAGCTCGCCCACCAGATCGGCGCTCTCGCCGCGAGCCAGGCGCAGGTCGATCAACTGCTCGACCGCCGCCGTCCGCCTCTCCGCCAGGGCCTCGCCCGCGCTCCTGATCAGGTGCCCGCCCTCGCCCGAGAGCACGGGACCCCGCCACAGGCCGAGTGCCCGGTCGAGGTGCTTCACCGCGGCTTCCTCGTCGTGGTCGGCGATCGCGGTCCTGGCGTCCGCCAGGTGCGCGGAGAACTCCTTGACGTCGCACTGGTCCGTGCCGAGAACCGCTCGGTAGCCCGCCGTCTCGGTGACGAGGACCCGTGCGCCGCCGGGGATGAGCTGCCGCAGCCGGGCCACCGCCTTGCGCACCTGGTGGGCGGCCGTCGCGGGGGAGGAGTCGTCCCACACCGCGTCGACGAGTTGGGAGATGCTCAGCACCTGTCCGGCTTCCAGGGCGAGTGCCGCCAGCACTCGTTCCTGGACGAGGCCCCCGAGCCGGACGCGTGTGTCGCCGGCCCAGCACTCCATCGCCCCCAGGACGTTGACGCGGAGCCGGGGTTCCTGATTCACTTCGGTGATCATCCGCTTCACCACCGGCTTTCTGCACGAAGACCCGCGGCGGGCCGATGCCGGGTGGCCCGGCCCGGCTCCACTGGTGCTCCCGATGGAAGTCGAACGCCGGCGTGCCGGCGAATCTTCCCAAGTGCGTCCTGCCCCTGCCTGGCAACGAGATCGTCCTGGGTGGCCCGCCGCGACGGCGCCCGGTCACCCGCGGTCGGCGGCACCGCCCACTTCGGGCCGCACGGGCGCTGTCCGCGCGGAGTCCTGGGGCCGGAGATCTGCCGCTCGCTCTCGCCTGTGGCGGCTTCGTTTCCTTGTCGTGGCGGCACTTGTTCTCGCATCCGGGCATGTCCGAGACCTCGTTGCCGGAGCGTCGCGTCTCGTGGGTTGGTTCAGGAGTGCGTGACCCGCGTGTTCGTGTCGTGGTCTGCCATCACGCCACGCGGTACAGGTGGCCGATCGTTCGCTTCGACGGGGACGTCCTTCGCGGGCGTGAGCCGACCTGCCGGGCCGGTCAGCTCGACTACTCGACCAAAGTACCTCAAAATTTCAGGCGGGCTTCCAATCGAGACGCTGCTAAACAGTGTTTCCCCAATCCGAGAAGACGCGGATCCCAGTCATCGCGATCGACTTCCTCTCGCGGTGGCGGAAGTTGTTGTGACAATTGTGAACAGAGTGATCAGGTCGACACCAGACCTTTGGATCGGACGTGTCCCTCGCGCGGTTTAATCCATTGGAACTAATCGCCTGATTCGCTTGTGCGGCAACCGGAGTACGCCTTTCGGAGTCATCTTCGCGGGTGGAATGGCCCTCCGTGGAGTGGGATCCCGGTGCGGTCGCCGCGAAATCGTGACTTTCAGCTATTGACAGCCGCGAGGATGTTTGGTATTAGCACTTTCCTGGTTGGCGGGACGACGGGGGCCCGTTGGGGAACCGTAACCAGGAGCGTCAGTGCGGTGACAGGCGTGGATCAGGGAAGTCGGCATGATTTTCCGTGTGAGCCGCCGGGGCTTGGTGCTCACCCGGCTCGATGGCGCCGCACTTGTACCGGTTCGATTGCCCGGCCACTTCCCGCCCGGTCATGACAGCAGAGGCGACGGATTCTTTCGGAAAAGGGAGGTGGCTCATGGTGATGGTGGAGGCGCCCGTCACCACCGTGAGCGGTGATCCAACGGATAGGGCCATACCCAAACGATTGATGCTCCGGGGCGCTTGCGATTCTTTGTGTTTTCGGGCCGTCGGACAGCACGCTGACGCTGAGCGAGCTCTCGCAACGCGCGAACCTCTCCACAGCCACGGCTCACCGGCTGGTCGCCGAACTCGTGCAATGGGGTCTCCTCGAACGCAGCGGCCGCGATCTCAGGCTCGGGGAGCGGCTCTCGGTGCTGGGTTCCCGGGTCTTCCGGCACGGGGTTCTGCGCGACGCGGCTCTGCCCCTGCTGGTCCGCGCCGCCGGTGCGACCGGAGGAAGCGCTCACCTCGTCCACGACGGCAGGGGAGTGGTCCGACTCGACCGGATCGGCTCGCTGGGCGCGGGGGAACCGGTGCCGGGAGAGAGGAGCAGGGAACGGATCGCCGCGCACGCGGCCAGAGCGGCGGTCGCACTGGGCGATTCCGTGACCGGCGGAGGAGAGCCCGAACGCGGGCGGGCCGGTGCCGTCGACCAGCGCGCCGCGCATGTACCGGGGCACGAACCGCTGTTGCGTGGAACAGATGCTGACCACTCGTGCCAGATGAAGTTCGTGTCGATCGAGGCGATGAGGTTCAGCCCGAAGCCCAGCGAGTCCCTTGTGGACAGATCGATGTACGACCGGTCTACGTCAGCGCCGCCACGTGATCTTGTACCTGTGCTCCGGCAACTCCGTGTTGTCGAAGTGCAGTGACGGGCTGATCCGCGCCACTCCGTCCTGCCGTCCCGCAGCCAGTACGCGCAGATCACCGAAATATCGCTGCCCCTTGTCGAGCCCACGATTGCGAACCACCGCCGTACCTCCCGTCGTCATCGATCCGGATGCCGAGTCCGGCACCCGGACTGCGGAGTTCGAGGCGGTGCGCGGCGCGTTCTCCGAACGAGCCATTGGTAACACCGGGAAAGCGAGGATCGGGTGTCAGCAGGGGATTTCCGGACTCCGGAACGGCTGGTGACGCCGGGGGAACCGTTAGCTCGTGGCCCTCGTGTCCCGCCGGCGGGACAGCGGTTGCCTGCCATCGGTGTTAGTACACCGGTGCGGGAACACCCGCGAACCAGGAAAAGACGCGTTTTGTTTGCGATTCGGGCCCCGGTGCGGAAGTCTGCGGCATTGATGAACGTCACGCGTGGCGGGACGGACCGAGTCGGCGGTCTTCGGAGCCGGGGCGACGCGGTGTTCCATCGCGAGGAATCACGCGCGAGTGCCGGAGCCGGCTCGGGTGAGTCCGGGCCACCGGCTGAACTGTGGAGAAGGCCATGTCACGTTGTCACACGAGTGGCTCAGCGGAGATCCACCGGTGGAAGGCTGTGCCGCGATGACGAGCCACCCCGTGCCGCCGGTGCGCCTGCTGCTGGTCTTCCCCGGTGCGCCGCTCGTGCGGAAGGCGGTGCGGGCAGGGCTGGACGTCCGCGTGGTGCTCGACCGCGAACACGACGTGGGCGCCCTCCCCCTGCCGGAGGACGGCGTGGTCCACGTGGACCGGGCCCAGACACCGGAAACGGCGCGGATCGTCAGGAAGCTGATCGCGGAACTGGGGGCCACCCACGTCCTCGACGGCGAGGGTTTTCCCCTGCGCGTGCCGGTGCCCGACGAACAGCCCGAGGGCGACCTCTTCGGACGGGAACTGGTCCCCGGCTGGAGCCGGGAACCGCAGGAGAGTGAGGCCCACCAGCTGGTCGTCACCACGTTGACCGTCGACGGCATGCACCGGGTCGTCGGGATCACCGAACGCGTCGAGCAGGGGAGCTCGTGGACCTGCGTGTTCCCCGCGACCCTGGAGGAGTCGGCGACGGGGCGGGTGAGGGCAGTCGTCACGAGCATGCTCGACCTCGTCGGTCACGAGTTCGGCCCCGCGCAGACGCGGATCGAGCTGACCGGGGCCGAGCCCAGGGTGGTGCGCTCCCAGCCGTGCTTCTCGATCGACCGGATCTCGGACCTGATCGAGGCCGCGACCGGTTTCGACATCGCCACCGAGTTCTTCCGCGCTCTGTCGGGAGCGGTCCTGCAGCCGCCCGCGCCCCGGTGGTTCGCGGCGGCGCGGTTGTCCCGGCTTCCCCGCCCCGCCGACGGGAACCAGGTGTCGAGCGTGCTCGTGGAAGGTGTTTCGCCGGACGTCGTCCGCGCACGGCTGGCTGAGGCGGAGCTGCCGCCGAGCTGATCGTGCGTGTCCGTTTTGTGTGAGTTCCCTTTTTGTTCCCCCGCCGCGGTATCGAAGGCGGATCTCAGAGGAATCGCCAGTTCACAGGATTGGAGGCAAGCCAAGGACGAGTACGAGGAGAGATCGACATGAGCGACGCGACGCGACCCGGACACCGAATCGTCACCGGCCGTCAGGCCGTCCTGAAGCTGTGGGGCGCGGTGGCCGTGGCGACGCTGATCGCAGTGGCTGGTGCCGGTCAGCTGGACTCCGATGGTGAGGCCCACGGCGTTCACCTCGTCGCGGCGTCCTCGTCCGCGACGTCGTCGGCCATCGCCTCTGGCGCGGCAGACGACTGTTGCTCCGAGGAAGGGCCCAGCTCGGGCACCGGCGGCACCTCGGCCCTCTGATCCTCCTCCGCCGGATCGTTCCTCGAGTCTTCGCGACCAGCACACGCTCCGGACGACTCGGCGACATGTTCGTCATCGCACCAGCCCCGCCCGCTTTCGCGCGGGTGAGCAGGCAGAGGCCCTCCCACCGGATCTGACCGGTGTTCTGCCGAGTGAGCCTCCCATCCCGGACACCGCACCGGCCTGAGGACGTCAAGTCCCGCCATGGCCGTGGTCTCGGCGACCGTCTTTCACCCCTGCGGGCAATCCACGAACGAAAGGGCGAGCACGATGGGTACCTCCTTGCCCCCGCCCGGACCCGGTGACCCGCGAAGTCCGGGAAACGAAGTCGTTCCCGGCGCGCAGCCGGTGGCGCACCGCTCGGGAGAGGCCATCGGTCAGGTGCTCTTCTCACGACTCGGGTTGACGCTGCCGAAGCAGCTCACCTACGACGGGTGGGCCAGAGCAGGCCTTCAGATCGCCCGGATCGCCGATTCGAGCGCGTGGTGCCTGGGCGACTGGCTGGTCTACGGGGAGGAGAAGTACCGCGACCGCGGCCGGTACCGGCACGCCGTAGTCGAGGCCGGCCTCGACTACCAGACGCTGCGCAACTACGCGTGGGTCGCCCGCAGGTTCGCGCTCGACCGCAGGCGAGAGCAACTCAGCTTCCAGCACCACGCCGAAGTGGCCGCGCTGCCCGACGACGAACAGGACCGCTGGCTGGACGAGGCGGAGGCGAACCGCTGGTCCCGCAACCAGTTGCGCACGAGCATCCGGCGGTCGCGGGCGGGCACCTGGGACTCCCGGTCACCCCAGGAGGTGGAGCTGCCCAGGCTGACCGCGCCGCAGAGCCAGGTCCAGTGGTGGCGGGCGGCCGCCGACGAGCACGGTGTGGACTTCGAGAAGTGGATCCTGCTCGCCCTCGACCAGGCCGCGCAGACCACCCTCGGCTCGCCCGGCCCTGGAATGTGAACAAACCTCCGGTAACGACCTGCCCCCGGTGACCGGGTGTGGAGTGGCGCTGCCGACCGCGCCGCCCCGCATCCCTGCACGGCCTCGGAGGCGGGAGTGGCCGCACAACCGCTCCGGCCCTTCCCAGACGAATCAGCTCGCCCGCACCTCGCGGGCTCAGGGCGTGCGGTGAACCGACCACCGCGAGGCGACCGGTTCGCCGTGGGCTCGAGCACTGTGCGGGCCGCCGGCCTGTGCGAGCCTCCTCCCGTCCCGGCGCGGCCGGCGGACCGCAAGAACGCGGGGGCGTGGCTGCCGCGGGAGCGGGCGACGTCGTCTTCGAGCTCGACACCATCGGTCCGTACACGGAGTTCGCCGAGATCACCCGGCTGTCCGTGCTGTCCTCCCGCAGGCTCGGGGACCGCGAGCTGCTGCACCTGAGCCTGGCCAACTCGGCCGTGGCCAACTGGAAGCCCGGCCGTGTCGAGGCCGGGATGCCGGCCGCGTCCGAGGCGCTGGACATCGCCCGCGACCTGGAGGACGAGCGGGGCTTCGCGAAGGGCATCGGGATGCCGGGGCTGTTCGCCGCGCACACCGGGCGGTGGACAGCGATTTCCACCTCCACGGGCAGCAGATCATCGCCTGCGTAAGTCTGGCGCAGGCGCACCTCGGCCTGCACGCCTACGAGGAGGTCGACGAGCAGCTGGGCGTCGCCAGGGCACTGGCCGAGGAGTTCGGGACGCCCGCAGGCAACGGTGCGCTGGTGTTCGCGCTCTCCGCCCTGACCCACCACCGGAGCGCGTACGAGGTGGCGTCGGCCATCGGCTACTGCCTCGCAGAGATCCGCGCGCTCGTCGGCCTCGGCGAGGCCGAGAAAGCCCTGGGGAACACCGAAGCCGCGCGGGAACACCTGCGGCGCGCGGACGAGCGTCTCGCGGACGTGGGTGTACCGCCGGAGGCTCGCGAGTGAGGAGTGTGCGACTCCTCCGTTCACCGGAACGAAGTCGTGGTCCGACAAGGGATCGCGCTGCCTTCCCCGGTGTTGCGGAAGAACGGGCGCGCAGTCCGCTGAACGGGACGGACCCAGGGGCGCGGTCCGTCCCGCGGGCGCGTCGAAGTCCTTCCACACCAGCGTTTCCAGCGCGGCGGAGGCTCCACGTCCGGGCAGGCCGCGACCTTCCCGCCGGGAGACCGGCGGGGCTTTCCGGCGGTGACGTGCTTGTCCCGCAACGATTCCGGCGGTGAGGGGTTCCGCCGAGGGCGGGACGATCACCCGTCCCGGTCCGCGAGGTCGGTACCCGCGCCGGTGTGGAACTTCTCCCCGAGAGCGGCCTGGGCCGCGCTGTCCAGTGCCCACGGAATCCACTTCTCGAGGTCGATGCCGTCCTGCTCGGCCGCCGCCCGCCACCGCCGGACCTGCACCTCCGGCGCGGTCACCCTGGGCAGCACCACGTCCGCGGGCGGCCGGAGGACGTCGGCGCCGATCCGCGACCGCCGCACCTGTTGGCGCAACTGGTTGCGGGACCAGTGGTTCCGCTCCGCCTCGTCGAGCCAGCGGTCCTGCTCGTCGTCGGGGAGCGACGCCACCTCGGCGTGGTGCTGGAAGCTGAGCCGCTCACGGCGGCGGGACAACTCGAACCTGCGGGCGATCCAGGCGTAGTTGCGCAGCGTCTGGTATTCCAGCCCGGCCTCGACGATGGCGTGCTGGTACCGGTTGCGGTACTCCCGCTGCCCGCAGATCAGCCAGTCACCGAGGCACCAGGCGCTCGAGTCGGCGATCCGGGCGATCTGGAGTCCCGCTCTCGCCCAGCTCTCGTAGGTCAGCGTCTCCGGGAGTCGCAACCCGACCCGCGAGAAGAGCACCTGCTTCGCGGTGCTTCCGGAGGGGTGCGGCTCCGACCATGCGCGGGGCGTGGTCCTACCGTCGCCCGCCGCGGCTCGCGGGTCACCGGGGGCGTGGCCGGGCTGAGTCAGCTTGGTTCGCATGGTGCTCGACCTTTCGTTCGTGAGATGCCCTGGTGGATGCGCGCGTCGGGCGCTGCCACGGTCTGGACGGGGCGCCACGGGCGGGCCCCGCTGCTTCGATCCGGTTCAGGCCGCGTGCGCCGGAGAGGCCCGTGACCTGAACCCGCTTCGCCACGGGGCGGTCAGCCGCCACCGCACGTGCCTTCGAGGTCGCGACCGCTCCACACGCCGGTCACGTCGGCTTCCGCACGTCGGCGAACCGGTCGTGGACCACGCGTTTCCGCCGGGCACCCGCTCGGAAGACCTCGACACGGGCGGACATCCGTCCATCGGAACACGTCCGGGTAGCCGGCACCGGCCACCGGGGCGAGCGCCGCCATGACCGCCGTGCCCCGCAGCCGCCCGACGGCGCTCTGCCGCACCGTGCTCGTCCGGCCACCGGATCGCGTCACGTCGCCCATGTCCTTCTCTCCCAGCGCTTGGTGCTCGGCTTGACTCCAATCCTGTGAAGTGGCGATTCCTCTGCGTTCCGCGTGCGACACCCGAGTTGGGGAAAGACGAGGGAACTCGCGCAAAACGGACAGGCGTTGCTCAGTCCGACGACGCCCCGGCCGCGTCGAGCCGTGCGCGGACGACCTCCGGCGACACGCCTTCGGCGAACGACGCGCCGCAGTCCCCTCCGCCGGTCCGGGAACCGGGAACGCGGGCGAACCTGGCCCCCGCGAACCACCGCGGCGTCGGCGGTTGCAAGGGCGCTCCCGCCAGGGCCCGGAACAGCTCGGTGGGGAGGTCGAACCCGGTGGCGGCCTCGATCAGGTCCGCGATCCCGTCCACGTCGAAGCGCGGCCGCGACCGCAGGACACGGGGTTGCGGATCGGTCAGCGCGACCCTCATCTGCGCGGGGCCGAACTCGTGTCCGGCCAGGTCGAGCATGCTCGTGACGGCCGCCCTGACCCGCACCGTCCGGAGTTCGGGCAAGCTCGCCGGGAACACGTACGACCGCGCGCCGGCGTCCTCGACGCGCTCGGTGATCCCGACGACGCGGTGCATCCCGTCGACGGTCAGCGTGGTGGCGACCACCTCGCGCACCTCGTCGGTGGAGCGCGGCTCCTCCGCGCACCGCCGACTCGGGACCAGTTCGCGTTCGAAGGGGTCGTCGTCCGGTCCCGCCGTCGGAAGGCGCTCGCGCAGGGGCGAGCCGCCACCGTCGAGCACGTGGCTGACGTGGTGCTCGTCGATCAGCCCGCGGATCACTGCGGCGATCCCGGCCCCGCGGCTCCCGTCCACGCGGACCACGCGGTCTGCGGGCAGCGGGAAGTCCTCGGCGCGCTGCGTCCCGTCGAGCACGACGCGGACGTCCACCCCCGCCCGGACGGCTTTGCGCACGAGCGTCGGACCGGGGAGGACGAGCAGCAGGCGCGCGGGGGGCCAGGAGGGGAAGGACTGCGCCATCACGACACCTCTCCTCGCTCGCAGGTCCCCGCTGATCGACTCGTGTGACAACCTGACATGGTCTTCTCCACAGTTCATCCGGCCGCCCGAACATCCCGGCCGCCACCGGCGATTGCACGTGATTCCCAGTGAGTCGACCCGGTCACCACCTCCGCGGCCGCCCCGAAACCCGCCGGGCGCGCCACCAGCGTCCACCCTCCTGGTGAGCACCCGAAGCGGTGACGGCGCCGAGGACCTTGTCGCCTGCGCAGACTCCAGCAACGGAGCCCTGATCGCGAACATGTCGCGCCGATTCGCCAGGAGTTCACCTGCTCCGACGCGAATCCGTGGAGATTCACCGCGCGCAACGCCCCGGGTGAACGAACCGACGTTCCCGGCACGGGACCGCCATCCCGCCGGCGGGACACCGCTTGCCCGGACGGCTCGACGCCTTCTTCGCCGCCCCTGGGAGAACCAGGCGATGTGACCACGCGGGACATGCGCGCGGCACTCGTCGGCGTGAACCGCGGAACGGCCGTCGTCATTCCTTCGCACATGTCCGAATCGTCCTCCGGTTGCCCAGTGGATCGCGAGGGAAACCCGTCCCGCCAGCGGGACGCCGCCGATTCCACGCGATCTTGCCGCTTTCGACGGGAGCCGCTTACGCTCGCCACGGCGCCCTGGACACCGGTTCGGATGAAGAACGTGCATTCCGGTGGCGACCATCGGTTCACCAACCACCGTCCGACGCACTCCGCGTCCGGTATCCCGGTTCATTGCAGCCCAACGACATCCGAGGTGTGCCGTCCCACCGGACGGCGAGGCCGCGGAGCCGATCGCAGTCGAAAGAGGACCATGAACGACATCCAGCGCCTTGTCCGACGACAGGAGCACCACGGCGACGCGGACTCGCCGCGGTTCGCGGTCCTCGGACCGGTGCGGGCGGTGCGCGGTGGCCGGACGCTCACCGCGAGTTCCCTGGAGCACCAGGCCTTCCTGGCCGCGCTGCTCCTCCGCTCGGGACGCACGAGCGAGCTGTCCGAACTGGTGCACGCGCTGTGGGGCGAGAACCCGCCCGACACAGCGGTTCCCGCGGTGCGCACCCACGCGTGGTGGTGGCGCAGGGTGCTGGAGCCGAACGAGCAGGCGCCCCGCGTGCTGCTGTCGGTCGGTGACGGCTACCGGGTGGTCGTCCCCGACCTGGGGCTGGACCTGGACGTCGCCGAAGACCTCGCGCGCCGGGCCCAGCTGGCCGCGGTCGGCGGCGGGCTGGAGATCGCGGACGGGCTGCTGGCCGAAGCCCTCTCGCTGTGGCAGGGGGACCCGCTGTCCGGCCTGCCGGGTCCGTTCGCCGAACAGCAGCGGATCCGCCTCGGGGGGCTGAGGCATGCGTGGACGGAGCTGCGGCTCCGCATCGCGCTCGCCCTGGGGCGCCACGCCGCGGTCCTCCCCGCGCTGACGCTGCTGGCGGCGGAGCAGCCGTCGCGCGAGCACGTTCACGAACTGCTCATGCGGGCGCTGCACGCCGCCGGGCGCCGGACCGAGGCACTGGCCGTGTTCACCAGGCTGGTCGAGGAGCAGGGCATCGAGCCGGGGCAGCCGCTGAAGTCCCTGCACCACAAGATTGTGGAGGGCGACCCGCCCGGTCCGGGGGTGAACGCTTTCCGGTCCGAGGTCCGGCTCGCCCCCGCGGTCCCGGTGCCACGGCAACTGCCCCTGGGAACGGGGACGGCACCGGCCGCCAAGGAGACATCGCCACCGAGGCGCGCGCTCTGATCGCGCCCGAGTGACCCCCTCGCCGCGGTCGCTCCGTGGTCAGTGTCCGACACCTGTGGTGAACGCAAGAGCCAGACGGGAAAGAGAGCTGGGACTCCGTGAAGAACACGCTGCGGAAATCTGTCCGGGAATCGGTGACCGGGGGAGGCGCTCGGAAGCACGGCGCGCAACAACTCCTCGGAGGACGCGCGGCAACCGGACCCTCGTCGTACGACCACGCGATGGGAGGCCCGTGGCAGCGGCCGGTGTCGGCGCCGTCGGAGGGACCCGGTGAGGCAGCGTCGTTCGCCGACCTGCTGAAGGGGCATCGAGGTCGGTCCGGGCTGACCCAGCAGCAACTGGCGGACTTCGCGACGTTGAGCGTCCGGGCGGTCCGGGACCTGGAGAGCGGACGGGTCCGGCGGCCCCGGCGGGAGAGCGTGCGACTGCTGGCCGACGCGTTGCGGCTGGGCGATCCCGAGCGCCTGCACCTGCTCGCCGCCAGTGGCAGCCCGGCCGACCTGCGGGCCGCCCCGCCCGCGCCGTCCGCTCCGCCCGTCCTGCCCGAGCCGCCTGCTCCACCCGGCGCGTTGGTGGGCCGGGACGTGGAGTTGCAGGTCCTGCTCGACCAGGTGACCGTGCACGGCCACCGCCTGGTGAGCGTGGTCGGCATCGGCGGTATCGGGAAAACGCACCTCGTGCTCGAGGCGGCCCGAGTGCTGCGTGCCGCGGGGTGGCAGGTGGGGTGGTACTCCTCGGTCGAGGATTTCCCTTGCTGCGGCGTGGTTCCCGCGGCCGGCGGGTCGCCGCTGGGTGCCGCCGACCTGACCGACGACCTCGCTGAGGCGATCGGGGAGAGGCGTGAACTGCTGGTGCTCGACGGCGGCGACGCTCCGGTTGCCGGCGGGGTGGACGTGAGCGAGCTGCTTCGGCGTTGTCCGGGGCTGCACGTCGTGGTGACCGGTCTGACGCCGCGACACCTGCCGGGTGAGCGCGTGCTGCCGCTCACCGCGCTGGCCGTGCCGGAGGAGGTGCGGGACCACGACCACGTCGACTGCGCCCGGTTGAGCGAGGTCGAGTCCGTGGCGTTGTTCCTGTCCCACATGCGTCGGTCCCGGCCGGGGTTCCGGCTTCGGGAGGACAACGCGCACGCCGTGGTCCGGTTGTGCCGCTGGCTCGACGGTGTGCCGAGAGCGCTCGAGCACGCGGCCGCCTGGTGCCTGCTGTACCCGCCCGAGGTCCTGCTGGCTCAGGTCGGTCGGGACTCCTTCCTCCTCGCCTCCCCGACGGGCTGCGACCACCGGAACGTGCTGCGGTCCCTGGCACGCAGCGTCGACGTCGTGGCCGAGGGCCATCGTCGTGCGCTGCTCGCGGTCGCCGACCGTCCTCATTGGACGGTCGAGGACCTGGGTCACCTGGTGCCGGACCCGGCTGCCGCCCTGCACGCCCTGCTGCTCCACGGCCTGGTGCGGCCCGCGGACGCCCGCGTGCCGGAGCGGTTCACGGCGCTGCACCTCGTGCGGCTCCTGTCCGAGCGGGACCGAACCCCGACGAGGGTGGCCCGGGCCGGCTGAGCACCGCCGCCGAATCCGCGTGACGGGGTCCGGCCGTGGCCCCGTCACGTCCGGCACCGTCGATCCTCACCACCCCCGATCTGAGGCGGCCGAGCGGTCGCGACCGGCGACGAGCGCTTCGAGGAGCGGAGCGGGCGCGCCCATGAAGTCGTAGTGGCCACCCTCGATGACGTGGAACTCGACCGAGTCGCTGTAGCGGCGCCAACCTTGGAGGTCCGCCAGGCTCACGTCGGTGTCCTGGCTCCAGTGCAGGACGGTGACGGGGCAGTCGAGCCGGACGGGTTCGGTGCGTCGGTAGGCCGTGGCGGCGGCGCGGTCGCGCAGTAGCACGGCCATGCCCATGTCGATCATGTCGGGTCGGGGGTCGAGGCCCCGGCCGAGCAGGAACGCGACGAGTTCGGCGCGCAGGTCGTCCTCGCTCATGGTGAGCATCTGGTCGTGGGCGGCCTCGTGCGGAGCGGGTTGGCCGGACACGAACAGCCGCTGGGGAGTGGGCAGGCCTGCGGCGGCCAGGCGCAGCGCGGTTTCGTAGGCGGGCAGGGCGCCCGCGCAGTGCCCGAAGAACGCGAACGGTGTGTCGAGCAGCGGGGTGAGAGCCTCGACGAGCTGGTCGGCGAGGTTCTCGTAGCTGTCGTAGTGGGGGTGGGCGAGGCGGTTCTCGCGGCCGGGGAACTGCACCGGGCAGATCTCGGCGTCACCGGCGGTGGCGGGCCAGGCGCTGAACGCGGAGGCGCCCGAGCCGGAGAAGGGAAAGCAGAACAGGCGGGCGGCGGGCGGACCGGCCGCGGGGGGCCGGACGAACCACGGCGAGGCGAGGGTGGGGCTGGACGTCATGGGGTGAGCCGTTTCTGGGCGGTGAGGGGAAGGTGGGTCATGCCGGCGATGAAGTAGGAGCGCAGGTGCTCCGGGTCGCCCGCCAAAGCCAGGGAGTCGAAGCGGTGCAGGAGTTCCTCGAAGAAGACGCGCAGGGTCAGGCGGGCCAGCGGGGCGCCGATGCAGAAGTGCGGGCCGAACCCGAAGGCGACGTGCCGCTTGGCGTTGGCGCGGGTGATGTCGAAGGTGTGCGGGGCGTCGAACTGGGTGATGTCCCGGTTGGCCGAGCCGATCCACGCGACGACCGCCGCGCGCGCCGGGATGACGCCGTCCGCCACGGGCACGTCGCTCACGGCGTAGCGCATGAAGTTGCACGCGGCCGAGGTCCAGCGCAGCCCTTCCTCGACCAGGTTGGGGATCAGGGTGGGGTCGGCCTGAGCCTTGTCGAACTGCTCGGGCCGCTCGATGAGGGCCTGCACGGTGCCGGAGACGGTGTGCGGGGTCGTCACGTTGGCGCCGAGCAGGACGCTGTAGCCGTCGAGGGCGATCTCCTGGTCGCTCAGCGCTGCCCCGCCGGGGCGGATGGTCATCAGGTGGTGGAGCAGGCTGTCGTCCTCGGCGCCGGAGCGGCGGCGGTCCCTGACCCACTCGGTGACGTACTCGACGAGCTCGTGGTGGGAGATCGCCAGGGTGGCGGCTTCGCTGCCGAGCTGGAAGTGCGGGTCGGACGGGGCGGTGACCATGGCGGTGAGCTGGACGAGTTCCGCCCAGTCCTTTTCGGGAATGCCCAGCAGCGGGCCGGTGACGAGGGCCGGCAGGAGCAGCGCCCGCTCGGCCAGGTCGAACACCTCGCCGTCCAGCGCCGGTTCCAGGAAGCGGGTCACCGACCGGCGGATGGAGTCCTCCCAGGACTTGACCGCGCGGGCGGTGAGCTTGGCGCCCAGCGGTCTGCGGACCTCGGTGTGCCGGGGCGGGTCGGTGGAGGTGAGCAGCACACCGGCGGCGACGTCGTCCTGGCCGAGGTGGGTGGGCACGGTGCCGCGTTCGGAGGTGAAGTCGCGGTGGTCACCCAGGACGCGGCACACGTCCTCGTAGCGGGTGACCGACCAGAACTCGCGTCCGTCGGGCAGCACCTGGTGCCTCAGGGGCGACCTGTCGCGCATGACGTCCCAGACGGAGTGCGGGTCGCCCGTGCTGTACAGGTCGAGGTCGAACAGGTCGACGGTGTCGAGGTCGATGGCGTGCGCGGGGCCCGGAGTCAGCCTCATGTGCCGGACCTGCCCTGCTCGATCAGCCCGGCGATGCGGGCCGGGGTCTGCGCCAGGTAGAAGTCGCGGACGGAGAGCCGGACGCCGTAGTCGGCCGCCACCCGTTCGATGATCTTGATGCCGGTCAGCGAGTTGCCACCGAGGGCGAAGAACTCGTCCTCGGCCCCGATCTCGGGGCGGTCGAGCAGTTCCCCCCACAGCGCGAGGATCTCGTCCACCAGCGGCACCGGGCCGTCCGAGGGCGTGTCCTGGTGTGGTGCGGTCTCGTCCTGTCCACCTCGGGGGTGGATCACCTGCGGTGCTGTTTCCACGGTCGGTGTTTCCCTTCTCCGCCGAACGGGAGTTCCCGCTCGGTCCTGTTTGCTGTCCTCGGCTGTCGGCGTCTCCGGGGCGGCCGCCGGAAGGTGCTGAGCACGGCCGCCCCCGGACGAGCGCGCGTCAGCCCGTGCTCACCGACTGCTGCTCCTGGAACATCTCCCGGAGCTTCCCCCGGTCGATCTTCCCGTTCCGCGTCATCGGGAGCTCCTTCAGTTCGATGAAGTGCCGGGGGACCATGAACCGGGGGAGACCGGAGGTGCACGCACGGATCAGGTCGTCCCGTTCGACCTCCGCACCCGTCGCGCGGGTGTGGTACGCCGCCAGCTGCGTGGACGCGCCGACCTTGACCCCGACGACCGCGGCCCGACGGACACCGGGGACCCCGGCGATCACGGACTCCACCTCACCGGGCTCGACCCGGTAGCCGTTCACCTTGAGCTGGTTGTCGATCCGCGCGATGAAGTGGAAGTCGGTGCCGTCGAACGTGACCAGGTCTCCGCTGAAGTAGCAGCGGCGCGTGCCGCCGTCCTGGTGCTCGACCTCCCGGAACTTCTGCGCGGTGAGCGCATCGTCACCGGCGTACCCGACCCCGACGCAGTTCCCGGCGATGACCAGCTCCCCGGTCTCGCCCACCGCGAACGGCCGCAGTCGACCGTCCACATGGCACAGCAGCTCCGCGTCCACGACCGCGGTGCCGATGGGCGGCCGGTCGGGCCAGCCGGTGACGTCGCCCGTCAGCCGGTACTGGGTGACCACGTGCGTCTCGCTCGGGCCGTACTGGTTCACCAGCGTGAGGTCTCCGTCGGCGCAGAACTGCCGCACCTCCTCGTTGATCACCAGCTGTTCACCCGCGACCGAGATCTCGCGCAGAGTCGGGGTTTCCACGCCCGCGACGACCGCGGCGGCGGCCAGTCCGTGCAGTCCGACCACCGGCTGGAAGAGCCGGGCGGCGTCGTGCTCGCGGATGATGTCGATCAGCGTGAAGGGGTCCATCCTGTCCTGGTCGCCGACCACGATCAGGGTCGCGCCGGCCAGCCAGGTCGCCACCGTGTCCTCGTACACCATGTCGAACCCGATGGACGACATGTGCAGCGTGTTCGGGGGCCGGTCGTGGCTCCACCTCCGGACGTGCCAGGCGCCCAGCTCCGCCAAGACGACCGGCGGCACGACCACGGCCTTGGGTTCGCCGGTCGACCCGGAGGTGGGGATGACGTAGCAGACCGGGCCGGTCGCGACCTCGTCCCGTCTCGCTCCCCGGATCGACCCGAAGGTGTGCTCCGGGATTCCCGCGTCGACCGGTGCGCACTCCTCGGCGCGCAGGACCAGGGAGCAGCCGGCGCTGCGCACCAGTTTGCCGGTCCAGGCCGACGGCATGGCCGGGTCGATGGACAGCACGCCGGCTCCGACGCGCCACACGCCCAGCACGGCCGCGCAACGGGACCACGAGCGGGTCGAGTGCACGTCGACCACGTCACCGGGGCCGATCCCCTGTGCGGCGAGACCACCGGCGATCTCGGCCGACACCTCGTCCAGTTGGGCGTAGGTGTGGGCGATGCCGTTGTCGATCACCGCCACCGCGTCCCGGTGCCGGGCGATGGCGTCGACCAGCGCCCGGATCAGTGAAGTGTCGAGGCCGGTCATGCGAGGAGACCGCCCTCGATGAGCTCCAACGGCCGGTAGTCGCGCGACGCGACGAACTCCGGTCGCGGGTGGGGCACCTCGCGCAGCTCGTTGTCGACGCTGTTGTAGCTGACGAAGGCCATGGTCCGGTCAACGGGCGACATGTTCGCGCCGGAGCCGTGCGCGATGCAGGGGTGGAAGAACAGCAGGCTCCCGGCGCGTCCGACGACCGACCGGATCTCCGAGTCCGCGGTCACCTTGGCCATCTGCTCGGCGTCCAGCGCGAACTTCAGCTTCGCCGACAGATCGGCCTCCCACTGCGACGTGGTCCCCGGCTCGGGACGCCACGGGGTGATCGCGCCGTTGCGGTGCGAGCCGGGCACGACCAGCAGCGGGCCGTTGTGCTCGGTCGCGTCGTCCAGCAGCAGCGCGACGTTGACCGCCCGCGGCTCCGGCATGCCGTCCTTGGGGCCCCAGACGCTGTAGTCCTGGTGCCACTGCCAGACTTCCCCGCGCAGCGCCCTCTTGGCGTTGACCTTGCACTGGAACACGTGCAGCTTGCTCTCCAGCAGCTGCTCCGCCGCGGACAGCAGTTCGGGCAGCCGCACGAGCCTGGAGAACAGCGCGCCCGTGGTGTGGCAGCCGTGGATGCCCCGCACCGTGGTCCCGTCCTCCTCGAAGATCCGCCCGGGGTGCTCGGTCTCGTAGAGATCGGTCACCTCACGCCGCAGAGCGGCGACTTCGCCGGCGTCGAAGACGTCGTCGAGGAGTAGGAACCCCTCGGACCGGTATTCCGCAATCTGACTTTCGGTGAGCATGGTGCGACAACCTCTCTACTTGGTTCTGGGTGAGGTGAATCGTTGTGCGGGCCTGACCGGACGGGAGATTTCCGTCCGGACGGAGGCAGCACGGAGATCGGCGACAGAGCGCTCATCGGCGTTCGACGCGCAATTTCGCTGTGGGAAAAGGAATCGGACATCTCCCGGCCGTGGCGACCGGTGGTCCTGGCGGCGCTACGGGGTGAGGGCCGCGCGGGTGTCGATGTAGGCGGCGATCGACGCCACCGTCGGGTTGAGGAACATCTGGTCCATGGGGATCTCCGCGCCCAGTTCCTCGATGTACGCGTTCTGGATCCTCATCATGATCACGGATTCACCTCCCAGGGCGAAGAAGTCGTCGTCCACCGCGATGTCGTCGCGTCGGAGTTCCCGGCACCAGATGGCGCGGACGCTGTCGGCGGTCATCCCGCTCCTTTCTCTTGTCGTCACGGTCGAGGGCCTGTCAACGCCGCGGAGTCGCTGTCGGCACGCCGGCCGCGGCAGAAGTCCACCAGGGCCGCGCGATCCACCTTTCCGTGCGGGCTCAGGGGAATGCGCGGGATGGTCGTGAACCGCGACGGCAGCATGTTCCGCGGCAGGGTGCGCAGCAGCCGGGTGCGCAGGTCGTCCTCGGCGAGTTCCTCGCCCGAGGGCACGACGAACGCGGTCAGTTCGACTTCGTCGTCGTTGTGGACGGCCACCACGGCCGCCTCGCGGACGCCTGCCAGCCTGCCCAGGGCGCGTTCGACGTCGACCGGGTCGATCCGCATGCCGCGCACCTTGACTTGAGCGTCCATCCGACCGGCGACGACGAGTTCCCCGTTGTCGTCGATGCGGCCGCGGTCCCCGGTGCGGTACAGGCGCAGTGGAGCCCCCTCGCTGTCGATGGTCGTGAACTTGGCGTTCTCCGGGCCGTCGATGCCCAGGTAGCCCGCGCCGACGCCGGCCCCGGAGATGCAGATCTCGCCGTACTCGCCTGCCCCGACCTCGCGCAGGTCGGCGTCCAGGAGGTGGATGGAGGTGTTGTAGGCGGGCCGGCCGACCGGGGCGACGTCGTGTTCGCCGGGCCGGTAGCGGGCCAGGTCGTAGGAGGTGGCGACGTCCGTGCACTCGGCGACGCCGTACTGGTGCAGCAGGGTGCAGGTGGTCTCGGGGCGGCGGGCGAAGTGGGTGAGGCGCTCGCTCTTCAGCGCCTCACCACCGAACAGGATGAAGTCGAGCCGGGCGAGGGCGTCGCCGCCGCGCGCGGCCTCCCAGTCGACCAGCAGGTACAGGGTGCTGGAGGCGCAGTGCACGACGCGGATGTCGTGCTCGGTGAGCATGCGGTGGGCCAGCATGGCGTCGAAGTTGCGGCTGGCCATCAGGTGCTGGGTGGCGCCGCAGAACAGCGGTGTCATCAGGGCGCGCTGGGACAGGTCGAAACCGAAGGCGGAGACGACCAGGTTGTGGGAACGGTGGTGCAGGCCGTATTCGAGCTGGAGCCAGTTCATCAGGTTGAACCAGCCCTCGTGGCGGACCGCGGCCAGCTTGGGGGTGCCGGTCGAGCCGGAGGTGAACACCGCGTAGCAGAGGTCGTCGCCCGTGACGTGCACGTCGGGGACGGTCGCCGGAAGGGTCGCGAGGTGGTCCGCGAGCGGGTCGAGGTCGATCACCTCGACGCTCGCGGACTCGACCAGCGCGGCCGTCGCGGGGGACGCCACGATCAGGGCGAGGTCGGGCACCTGTCCGAGCAGCAGGTGCAGACGGGCTGGGGGATAGGCGGGATCGAGGGGCACGTAGGCCGCGCCGGCCTTGAGCGTGCCGAGGATGGCGACGATCATGTCGATCGAGTAGTCGAGGCAGATGCCGATCTTCGCTCCGCGGCCGTGGCCGCGGGCGATGAGCAGGTGCGCGAACCGGTTGGCCCGCGCGTCGAGCTCCGCGTAGCTCACCCGTCGGCCGGACCACACGACGGCGTCGGCGTCGGGGGTGGCCCGCACGTGTTCCTCGAAGCGGCGGTGGACGACGGGCAAGGGCGGCAGAGCCACCTGTTTTCCCGCAAGGATCATGAGTTCACTCCGGTGGGCGTGGTGTCCGGTCGGCGGGCCGCCGCCGCACCCGGCAGGGCGTCCGCCCCTGGAGACACCGGGGCGGTGCGCTGTCGGGCACTCCGGCGGCGACATCCGGGCCACCCGCGCGTGGGCGGGCCCGGATGCGGCGGCCTCAGATGTGCTGCCGCATCGGGGTGAAGTCGACCAGGAGCACCGCGCGCTCACCCGTCTCCGGGCCGTCCCCCCGCTTGATGGGGGCCACGTAGTGGCTGACCTTCTCGTCGGTGACGCCGTAGGACTCCAGCGGCTTGGTCAGTTCGAACTCGGCCAGGGCCTCGCCCGCGGGCACGTCCCCGGGCTGCTTGCCCCGGTACTTCGGCGGCGCGATCATGTTCGAGCCGCCGACGACGTTGCGGCGGTAGACCAGGTGCGCGAAGACGAACGGCTCGCCGTCCTGGTGGAGCTCGTTGGGCGAGGAGATGGCCTCGTGTCCGGGGTCGTCCACCGCCAGCTTGATCAGGTGCACCCCGACGTGCAGGGGGAACGCCGCATCGTCCGACGACCAGCGCGTCTGGTCGAAGTCGAACGACAGGATCTTGTGGATGATCGGGTTGTTCCGGGCCGCCTCGGTCATGGCGGGCAGCTTGCGGAGCACGCCGGCGTAGTCGGGGTTGTGGTCGGCCTGCCAGTAGCCGTTCAGCCACCCCTGCTCGTCCTGGTGCGTGTCCGGGATCCAGCTGAAGTCCCGCGACCACGGGAGGAAGAGGCCACGGGCGTAGCGGCGGTTGCGCCCCTCCTCCTTCGCGTACGGGTCCGGTGGCAGGTCGACGAACTCGGCGCGAAGGCTCTGGAAGGACGCGTCGGACTCGTCGATCCCGAGCTCCTCGGCGAGGTCCCAGCGGGCGAACCCGTTCTCCACGAGTTCGGTCGATTCGATGAGCGTCTGCATGACTTTCTCCACTTGGTGTCGGTGATGGGCGGACTGCGGTGGTCGGCGGTTCGGGTCGTCAGACCGCGGCGAGCCGGTGCGCCGGGCGGCGGACCACCTGGCGCCGGCGGCCGCGCCTGGTGGCGAGCTCCACTCGCGGGTCGTCGTCGAAGAGGTCGAGGCGCAGCAGCCGTTCCTCGCTCCAGCCCAGCAACCGGAACTCGCCGGCGCCCAGGTGCAGCAACTCCACCGGCTCGTGCCCCTCGACGCGCAGGACCAGGCCGTCGTCCTCGGCGCTCACCTCGGCGGTGAGAAGGCTCTCCCGGTCGTCGACCACGGGAACTCCCCACTCCATGAAGGAGGACGGCATCGCGAAGCGGCAGCCGAACTCGGCGAGTTCGCGCGGGGTGAGCGGCACCTCGGGGCGGTAGTAGGCGATGTCGCTGGTGGGCAGCTCCGCGCGGAAGCTGCTCGGGAACAGGCTGAGCAGCTCGTCGTTGATGGCGCAGTCCGCGACCAGGTGGATCCGGGTGCGGTCACCGGTGTTCCGCAGGGAGTGCGGTCGTTCGAAGTCGCCGTACCAGAGCGTTCCCGGCTGCCACCGCTGTTCGACACCGTCGAGCACCAGCACCGCGCCGGGATTGGTGACCAGCGGGATGTGCAGCCGCACGTAGCCGTAGAGGAGGCCGAGCGGGGTGTCCGAGTGCTCCTCGACGGCCACACCGGGGGCCAGCGCCATCAGGCGGACGCTGCGCAGTTCGGTGCCCAGCTCGGACAGGACCCGACCGAGGTAGGGCGCCTTCGCCATCAGGGGCGTGTCGGCGAACCTGTCGCGTCCCGGACCGCCGGGGTCGGTTCGCTGGAGGTCCCCGCCCGGTGCGCGCAGGGGGAGGACCTTCCAGTCCACATCGGACTCCTCCACGACGGCACCGTCCTTGAAGGACCGCTGCAACGCCCAGAACTCGGAGTCGCTGAGCGCCGCGAGATCCGCCATCAGCAGATCGGTGTCCAGGTCGTCCCGCAGCACCACCGCTGAGGGAAGTTTTTCCAAGGAGTTGCTCTCGTGCATGAACGCCTCAATTCAATGAGATTCGGCATCTTTCTCGCCAATGAGATCTTGTTTCCACGTCGCGCCCGAAAAGGCCTTTGAAGGCGGGGCGTAAGCGTCCGGTGATGTGAGCGTATTGCATCTCCTCACTTGGTCGCAAGAAGTGAATTGGCGGATTCGGGGAAATCGCGCATTCCCCGAATCGGGCCGCACAGCAGAATGGCCGTCGCCGATACCTGGAGAATGGCCATCATCCACATCGTCTCCCGGACGCCGCACAACTCGCCGAGCGCGCCGCCGAGCAACCCGCCGACGGTGATGGCGCCGAAGCTGACCACGGCCGCGCTGGCGCTGATGCGCCCGATCAGGTCGGGTGGGCAGTACCGCTGGCGGAAGGTGTCGGTGATGATGTTCGCCGCGACCGCACCCGCACCGACGCAGATCCCGCCGCCGACGAAGAACGCCAGGCCGGCTCCGGGGCCGGTCAGCGGGAAGAGCAGGGTGAACGGCGCGGCACCCACCAGGCAGCCCATCGCGGCCCGCGCGCTGCCGTACCGCCGGGACAGGCGGTGGGACACCAGCGCCCCGAGGACGCCGCCGAGACCGCACAGCGTCAGCACCGCGCCGACCACGGCCTCGCCCGCCCCGACCGTCCGCACCAGGAACGCCACCTCGATCGAGCCCAGGCCGGTCAGCGCGATGTTGGACACCGCGCTGTAGACCGCGAGCGTGCGCAGGACGGGGTCGCGGAACAGGAATCCCAGGCCCTGGCCGACCTCGGTGCGCAGCCGGCGCCGCCGGACCTCCGGAGGCGGCGGGGGTGGTGGTTCGGTGATCCGGATCGCCCGCAGGCAGAGCCAGGACACCAGGAAGCTCAGCGCGTTGGCCATTAGACCGGCGACGGCACCGAAGAACTGCACCAGCAGTCCGGCCAGACCGGGGCCGATCACCTCGGCGGTCGACTGACTGCCCTGGAGCCGCGCATTGCCTGCCAACAATTCCGAATCGGCGAGCAGCGTGGGCAGAAAAGCGCGTTGTGCGGTGGTGAAGAAGACGCTGGCGCAACCGCAGATGAAAGCGGCCGCGAGCAGGTGCTCAATGGTGAGCACGCCTGCCCAGGCCGCGATCGGAACACTGACGAGGGCGACGAAGGAAACGGCGTCGGCGACCAGCATCACCGGGCGGCGGGGAAGGCGATCCACCCAGGCGCCCGCGGGTAGACCGAGCACCAGCCACGGCAGGTAGGCGACCGACGTCAGGAGTCCGACGACGAAGGTGCCCGAGTGCAGGGTGAGGACGGCGACCAAGGGCAGCGCCACCACGGCGATCCCGTTGCCGAGCAGGCTCGTGGTCTCCCCGAACCAGAACAACCGGAACTCGCGCCCGGTCACCGAGCCCTGGCGGGGCAGGCCGCTCATCGTTCCCCCTCCGCGGTCCGCGCAGCGTCCAGCAGGGCGAGTTTCCCGGCGAGGACGGCGCCGATCCGCGACATCGGCCCCGCCTGGGTCATCTCGCCGTGGGCGCAGTCGATCTCGTGCACCTCGAACCCCCCGGTCACGTGGTGGCGCCAGGAGTCGGGTTCGGGTGCGTCGTGCGGCCTCCTCTCCGTGGCGGCGAAGAACACCACGTCCCCCCGGTGCGTACCGGGCCGGAGTTCCCCGTAGACGCGGTCGTTGTCCATGAACACCCGAGCCAGTGCGGCGGCTCCCTCTCGCGTCAACCACTCGAGGGTGCTGCCCGGCCGGCGGACCACCCGCTCGTAGTCGTCGAAGTCCAGTCGTCCCCCTTCGCGCTCGGAGAGGTCGTACCCGAGGGAGTCGAGGAGTTCGGTGAACGTCTCCGAACCGCCGTTTTCGAGCGGCTGGTAGCCGGGCACCGAGTCGGGCGGGTAGCCGTCCAGCAGCGCGAGCAGGTCGACCTGCGCCCCGCCCGCTTGGAGTTCGGTGGCCACGAGGTGGGCGAGCACGGCACCGAGGGACCACCCGACCAGCCGGTAGGGCCCTTCGGGCTGGACGGACCGGATCAGCTCCACGTAGTCCTCGACCACCTGGCGCGCGGATCGGCCGCAGGCCGTCGCGTCGGTGAGGCCGGGGGATTGGAGGCCGTGAACGGGGTAGCCGGAGTCGATGTGGCCGAGCAGGCCCGCGTAACCCCAGCTGATCCCGGCGGCCGGGTGCACGCAGAACAGCGCGGGCCGATCGCCTCCGGTCCGCAGGGGGAGCAGGGGCGCCAACGGGTCCTGCGGTGCGCCCGCGGCCAGCCGGTCCGCCAGGTCGGCGACGGTGGGCGCCTGGAACAGGTCCACGATCGTGAGGTCGCCGCCGAGCACAGCCCGGACACGGGAGAGCAACCTGACGGCCAGCAGGGAGTGACCGCCCAGCTCGAAGAAGCTCTCCTCGGCGCTGACCGAGCTGAGCCCCAAGACCTGTGCGAACAGATCGCAGAGCACCTTCTCCCGGGGTCCTCGCGGGCCGCGCGACGCCGCTCGGTTCGCGAGGTCCGCGGCCGGCAGCGCGTCCCGGTCGAGCTTCCCGTTGGGCGTCATCGGCAGCCGGTCCACCGGCTGGAAGAACGACGGGATCATGTGGTCGGGCAGGATCGAGGCCAGCCGCGTGCGCAGCTCGCGCGGGTCGAGCGCCTGGTCCGCGGCCGACTGCACGTATGCCACGAGCCGCTTGTCCCCCTTGGCGTCCTCGTGCACGGTCACGGCCGCCTGCGCGACGCCGGGACAGCGGCTCAGCGCGGCCTCGACCTCGCCGAGTTCGATCCGGAAGCCCCTCACCTTGACCTGGTCGTCGACCCGGCCCAGGTAGTCCAGCCTGCCCTGGCGGTCCCACCGGACCAGGTCACCGGTGCGGTACATCCGGCTGCCCGTCTCGCCTTCCGTCACGTACGGGCAGGCGACGAACCGCTCCGCGGTCGCGGCCGGGCGGTTCAGGTAGCCGCGGGCCACGCCGGGGCCCGTCACGTACAACTCGCCCGGCACGCCCGGCGCGACGGGGCGCAACCGCTCGTCGAGCACGAAGACCCTGGTGTTCCCGATCGGCGTGCCGATCAGCGGGTGCGGGCTGTCCGCGACGTCCCACCACAGCGCGTCCAGGGTGCACTCCGTGGGGCCGTAGAGGTTGTAGCAGAAGGTGCCGGGCGTCTCCCGGAGGCGCTTCCACAGCGACCGGCCGGCGCCCTCCCCGCCGAGCAGCAGCACCAGCGGCGCCCGTGGCCCGGACAGCAGGCCCTCGTCGAGCAGGTACTCCGCGTAGGTGGGGGTGACGTCGAGGACGTCGATCCCGGCGGACCTGACGTACGCGGTCAACGCGACGGCGTCGCGCCGGACGTCGTCCCGGACGACGTGGAGCTCGTGCCCCGCCAGCATCCAGAACAGCGCCTCCCACGACGTGTCGAACGACAGCGAGGCGGTGACGGCGGACCTCAGCCGCCTGCCCGCGGCGGCCTCGGCGCGCGAGATCATGCCCGCGCGGTGGAAGGCGTACAGGTTGCTCAAGGCGGAATGCGGCGTCACCACGCCCTTGGGGCGGCCGGTGGAGCCGGAGGTGTAGATGACGTAGGCGGCGCTGTCCGGCAGCACCCGGCACTCCAGGCCGGACGCGGGGCCGGACGGCGTCGCGATCCGGTCGACGAACACCGCGGGCACCTCACCGAACCCGTGCGCTGCCGCGGTCGCGGTGTCCGTGACGACGGCGACCGGTGCGGCGTCGCGCAGCACGAGCCCGATGCGGTCCGGTGGGTACTCGAGATCGACGTGCAGGTAGGCCGCACCCGTCTTGAGCACCGCCAGCATTGCGACGATGGACTCGGCCGACCGGGGCAGGGCCAGCGCGACCACCCGCTCCGCCCCGGCTCCCCGGGCGAGCAGAAGACGTGCGAGCACGGTGGCGCGAGCGTCGAGCTCGGCGAAGGTCAGGCTCGTGGTCCCGCACACCACCGCGGTCGCGTGCGGCGTTCGCGCGGCCTGCGCCTCGAAGATCTCCGGCACGGTGGCGGGCGACGTGGGGTGGGCGGTGTCGTTCCACGTGACGAGCGCCTGGTGCCGGTGCTCGGCGGAGAGGGGGTCGGCGTCACCGACGGGTCGGTGCGGGGCCGACACGAGTTGCTGCATCAGCCAGGGGAACGCGTCGGCGATGTGCTCGACGCCCGCCCGGTCGAACAGGGCGGTCGCGAACTCCAGGGAACCGTCGATCCCGATCGCCTCCCCGTCCGGGGTGCGGTGCTCCCGGAAGTCGGCGGACAGGTCGAACTTCGCGACCTCCCAGTCCGGTCGCTCCTCGGCGCAGTCCAGGCCCGGCAGCGCGAGCGTCGTCTGCTCCCCCATGGACAGGGTGAGCATGACCTGGAAGAGCGGGTGCCGTGCCAGTGACCGTTCCGGGTTCAGGTCCTCGACCAGCCGCTCGAAGGGAACGTCCTGGTGGTCGTAGGCGGCGAGATCGGCGTCCCGCACCCGGTGCAGCAGTTCGCTGAACGTCGGGTCGCCGGCCACGTCGGTGCGCAGCACCACCGTGTTCGCGAAGAAGCCGACGACGCCCTCCAGCGCGTCGTCCGGGCGCCCCGACACCACGGTGCCGATCGGGATGTCCGCGCCGGCCCCCAACCGGGACAGCAGCACGGCCAGCCCGGCCTGGAGCACCATGAAGGTGGTGCACCCGTGCTCGGCGGCGATCGCGAGCAGGCGGCGGTGCAGGTCGCCGTCGATCTTCAGCGGCACGCAGTCGCCGCGGTGGTCGGTCACCGCGGGGCGCGGCCGGTCGAACGGCAGGTCCAGCTCGGCGGGCAGCCCGGCCAGCCGCTCCCGCCAGAAGGACAGCTGCGTCGCGAGCAGGCTCGTCGGGTCGTCCTCCTCGCCCAGCACGTCGCGCTGCCACACGGTGTAGTCCCGGTAGTTCACCGGGAGCGGCGACCACCGGGGTGCCTCGCCCCCGGCCCTGGCGCGGTACGCCGCGGCCAGGTCGGTGAGCAGCGGCTGCCAGGACCCCTCGTCGCAGGCGATGTGGTGGAGCACCAACGCCAGCACGTGTTCCCGCGGTGCCAGTGCGAACACCGTCGCCCGGACGGGGAGGTCGGAGGTCAGGTCGAAGCCGCGGTCGAAGGCGGCGGACAGCGCGTCGGCGAGCCCGCTCTCCTCGCACCTGACCACGTCCGGCGCGGGGCGTCGGGCGACCACGCGCGGGGCGGGTTCGCCCTCGACATCGGGGTACACCGTGCGCAGCACTTCGTGTCGGTCCGCCAGGTCGGCGAACGCCGCCGTCAGGGCGGTGAGGTCCAGCTCGCCTCGCACCCGGATGGCGAGCGGGCAGTTGTAGACCGCCGAACCGCCGTTCACGCGGTTGAGGAACCACAGCCTCTGCTGGGCGTAGGACACGGGGGACACAGGGAACTCCTCAGGAGGCAGAGCCGGTCGCGGCCGGAGTGAGCGAAGCGATCCGGCTCGGGAGGGTCGGCCAGATCTCCGGGGTGTAGAAGTGACCGCCGGCGAGCACGTCGTACCGGTACGGGCCGGAGGCCAGCGCGCTCCACCGGGCGGCCGCGTCGGCACTGATCAGCGGATCGTCGGCGCCGAAGAGCACCTGGAGCGGCACGGTCACCTCGGCGCCGCCGTAGACGAAGGTGTTGCGGACGTCGACGTCGGCCCGCACCAGCTCCAGTGCCACCTCGGTCAGACCGGGGTGTTCACGGACGTGCCGGGGCAGGAGGCCGTGGGTTCCCAGCCACTCCAGGAGCCGCTCGTCCGTGTCCTGGGGCGTGGGAAGGAGTTCGCTGTCCGTGAGCCCGCGGTCCGGGGCGTTGCAGGAGGACAGGACGAGCGCGTCGGGTTTCCTCGCCCCGTCGCGGTCGAGCCGGGCGGCGACGTCGAAGGCCATCCACCCGCTCATGCTGTGTCCGAAGAGGACGTACGGACCGAGGTCGGCTTCGCGCAGCGATCGCGTGACGTCGGCCGCCAGTTCGTCCCAGTCACGGGCGAAATCCTCGGCGAACCGCCCCTCCCTGCCGGGGTAGCAGAGCACGACCAGGTCCGTCCCCGCGGGCATGTGCTCGGCCCATGACTGGTACGGGGCCGTGCCCCCGCCGAAGAAGGTCAGGCCGACCAGGGTCCGCTCGGCGTGCGGGGTCCGGTGCAGGGGCACCAGCGTGGTGTCCCGCGCACCGTTCACCGCGACTTCCCGGTGAACGTCGGCCGGGCGCCGGCGCTCTCGTTCGTCGCCCGCGGTCGGACCCGGTTCATCGTGGCCACCGGGCTGGGCCGCACGTCCGTCCAGGTCGAAAGGGTTGTTCACGGAATCGTCCTTCCACGGTGGTCGGGCCGTCGTCGGTCGGCCCATGTCGGTGCCGACTTCCTCAGAGGGCCCGCAGATCGGATTGGATCTCCTCGAGTTCGTGCGGGCTGAGGGAACTCAGGGTCAGGTCGTGCGGGGTGAGTCCGCCCGCTCCGGGTTCGCGGGCGTGCGCGACCAGGGCCCGGAGCATCCGGAACCACGATTCCGCCAGCTCGCGGGTGTCCGCCTCGGACAGGACGCTGCCGGCCCAGGTCCAGGTGGCCTGGAGCACCGGGCCGTCCGCCCGGTCCACCGTGGCCGCGGTGACCTCGACGCTGTGGGCCATGGGCATCCCTGATCCCGTGTCGTCCACACCGGTCCCGTACTCCGGCACGACCGACCAGTCGTCGTCCGATGCCTCGAACCGGCCCAGGTAGTTGAAGACGAACTCCGGCCGCGCCGCCTTCTCCAGCAGCGCACCCGTTCGCGGGTTCAGGTAGCGGAGGATTCCGTACCGGACTCCCTTGTCGGGAATGCCGCGCATCCGCTCCTTGACCTGCCGCACCGCGTCCCCCACCGCCGCGCCCGCGGCGTGCGCGTCCCTCCGGTGCGGTGCACCGAGGTCGAGCCTGATCGGGAACAGGCTGGTGAACCAGCCGACGGTCCGGGAGACGTCCAGCTCCGCGAGCGCTTCCTCCCTGCCGTGGCCCTCCAGGTGCAGCAGCGCGGTGCCGTCGCCCGCCGTGCCGCGCCTGCTGTGCCAGTCGTCCAGCGCCCGCACGAGACCGGCGAGGAGCACGTCGTTGACACCGGTGTTGAACAGCGACGGCACCGTGGTCAGCAACGCCTCGGTGAACTCCGCGGGCAGGGACTCGGTGAAACTCCGGTCCCGGCTCTCCACGTCCTGACCGGGCACCCTCTCCTGGTCGCCGAACCGGGCGGCGCCGGGACGCAGCAGTGCGAGCCAGCCGGGGAGCTCCGCGACGCCGGCCTGCCCGTGCGCCTGCTCGCCGAGCACTTCGGACCAGCGGCGGAACGAGGTCGGCACCGGGTCGAGGGTGATCGCGGCACCGTTCTCGACGGCCTGCCAGGCCGTCGAGAGGTCGGCGGCCAGGATGCGCCAGGAGATCGAGTCGACGGCCAGGTGGTGGACGACCAGGGCGAGCACGCCCTGGCGGTCCGGTCCGGCGTCGAACCACACGGCCTGCAGGACGTTGCCCTCCGCGGGACGCAGCCGGTCGCGCGCCGCGTCCGCCTCCTGCCGCACCAGCGCGGCCCACTCCTTCTCGGGGTGGCCCGTCACGTCGGTCCGCCGGACGGCCGAGGCCGCGTCGACCGCGCCCACCGGCCGGGTCTCCAGCGCCCAGTCCGCCCCGTCACCCGACGAGGACAACCGCAGGCGCAGCACGTCGTGGTGGTCGAGCAGGGCCTGCACCATCGAGACCAGACGGGCTTCGGTCAGCCCCGGAGGCGTCCGCAGGACGGTGAACTGGTTGTAGGTGTCGACCGCGCCTCCGCGTTCCTTGAACCAGCGCATGATCGGGGTGGTGGCGACCGGTCCCACCCCGTTGTCCGCGACGGGCGCCTGTTCCTGGACCAACGGGGTGGCCGTCCGTGCCAGTGCTGCCATGTCCTGCTGCGCCAGCACGTCGCCGACGGTGATCCGCAGACCGGCTTTTCGCGCCCGGCTGACGAGTTGCATGGCGATGATGCTGTCCCCGCCGAGCGCCACGAACCCGTCGCCGATCCCGACGTGGCCCACCCCGAGGACGTCGGCGGCCAGGTGGCAGAGGACGCGCTGATGACGGGTGTCCGGAGTTTCCCCGGCCACGTCCGAATTCGCTGCATCGACAGGACTGGTCACGTTTTCCCTCATTTCGCGTCCGATCTGGGCTCAGGAACGAAAAGTAGTCAGCCGCGTTCGCCGGTACCGGCAGTCGGAGCGGCAATGTGCGGAGGCACCGCGAAGAGGCGCAAGGGGATTGCCGGTCTTGCTGCCGCCGGACGCGTCGGCGGGCGCCGACGATGGCATGCGCGACATCAAGACGGAATCACAGGAAGCGGAGGTTCGTTGGTGGCAAACCAGAAACCGGTCCGGTCGCCGGTCGGCCCCGCGGTGTTCGGTGGTGGCCGGACCACGGCGGTCGTCGTGATCAACCAGCCCGGAGAAATGGCTGTCCGCAAGGAGAACGTCGACCGGCCGCGGGTGCGCCTCCTGGATTGCCCTTACCGGCCAACGGGGTCGTCGCACACGCCGGTCGGTCGGGCTCCCGCGCACAGCTCGCCGCCATTCGCACGTCCCGCCCCGCCCTCACCAGGATCGGCCGGGGGGAACCGGACGATCCCGCGGCCCTCGAACCCAACCGACCTCCGCCGACCGGAAGTGGACCACTCATGAACACCAGCCAGCAGGCGGTCGAGGACATCCTGCCGCTCTCCCCGTTGCAGGAAGGCATGCTCTTCCACTCGGGGTTCGACCCGGAGTCCAGGCACCTCTACATCGCCCAGTTCACCGTCGACCTCCGGGGCGACCTGGACCCGTCCGCGTTGAAGGCGGCGGCCGACGCACTTCTCCGGCGGCACGCCAACCTCCGCGTCTCCTTCACCCATCGCAAGACGGGCGTTCCCATCCAGGTGGTCCGCCGGGACATGCCGCTGGCCTGGGAGGAGTGCGGCCCGGACAGCGGTGGCGACCCGGAGGCGTACGCCGCCGAGGTCACCGAACGGGACTGGGCGCGCGGTGTGGACCACCAGCGGCCGCCGCTGATGCGCTTCACCCTGATCAACCTCGCCCCGCGGCGCCACCGTCTGCTGGTGACGGCCCACCACCTCCTGCTGGACGGCTGGTCGTTCGCCCTCCTCTTCCGCGAGCTGTTCGCGCTGTACGCCGGCGCCGACCTGCCCCCGGTCCGGCCCTACCGCGACTACCTGACCTGGCTGGCCGCGCAGGACCGCCCGGCGGCCGAGCACGCCTGGCGCGCCGCGCTCGCCGGCACCGGACAGCCCACCCGGCTGGCTCCGGCCGGCCGCGAGGTGTCGCCCGGTGCGACGCCCGAGGACTTCGTCGTGCGGCTGACGCGGGAGCAGACGGCGGCGCTGCGGGACCGGGCGCGCAGCTGCAACCTGCTGCTCACCACGGTCGTCCAGGGTGCCTGGGCGGTCCTGCTGGCGCACAGCACCGGTCAGGACGACGTGGTCTTCGGCTGCACGGTCGGCGGCCGCCCGGACGCGCTGCCCGGCGCCGACGACATGATCGGCATGCTGATCAACACCGTGCCGGTCCGGGCCCGCCTCGACCGGGCCGGATCGCTGCGCGAGCTGTGCGCGGAGGTGCAGCGGCAGCGCGTGGAACTGCTGGACCACGACCACCTCGGGCTGACCGAGATCCAGCGCCTGGCGGGCGCGTCGACCGCGCTGTTCGACACCAACCTGGTCTTCGACAACTTCCCGATGAGCGACTACGTGCTCGACGTGCCGGGCCTCGACGTCGAGATCCGCTTCCGGGACACCACCCACTTCCCGCTCTCCCTGGTCGTGGAACCGGGCCCCGCGCTCGAACTCCGGCTCAGCCACCACCCCGAACTGCTCGACCGGGACCGGGTCGCGGACCTCGGCGGCAGGCTGGCCCGGCTGCTGGAGCGCTGGACGGCGGACCCCGACCTCCCGCTCGGCGCGCTCGACACCCTCACCGACGAGGAGTACGACAAGGTCGTCACGGCCTGGAACGACACCGCCGCCGCACTCCCCGCGGTCACCCTGCCCGAACTGTTCGAGGCCCAGGTGGCCCGAACCCCCGATGCCACGGCCGTCGTCTTCGAGGACCAGTCCCTCACCTACCGCGAACTCGACCACCGCGCCGACCGGTTGGCGGCCGCGCTGGCGGCGCGCGGCATCGGCCCCGAGTCGCTGGTCGCGGTCGCGCTTCCCCGGTCGATCGAGCTGATCGTCGCCCTCCACGGGGTGCTCAAGGCAGGCGCGGCCTACCTCCCCCTCGACCTGGACCAGCCCGCGGCCCGCGTCGAGGGCGTCCTCCAGGACGCCGCACCGGTCCTGGTCCTCGCCACGGGCCCGCAGTCCTACGGCACCGTCCCCGTCCTGCGGATGGACGTCCCGCTGCCCGACGCGGGCCCCTTCCGGCCGCCGGTCCGCTCGCCGCTGCACCCGGCGTACACCATCTTCACCTCGGGTTCCACCGGCCGCCCCAAGGGTGTGCTGGTGCCGCACGAGGGGGTGGTCAACCGGCTGCTGTGGATGCAGGAGGAGTACCCGCTCACCGCCGGCGACCGGGTCCTGCAGAAGACCCCGAGCGGGTTCGACGTGTCGGTGTGGGAGTTCTTCTGGCCGCTGCTGTTCGGCGCGACCCTGGTGGTCGCCAAGCCCGGCGGGCACCGCGACCCGGTGTACCTCGCCGAGCTGATCGAGCGCGAGGCGGTCACCACCGCGCACTTCGTGCCGTCCATGCTGGACGTGTTCCTGCGCGAGCCGACCGCCTCGCGGGCCCGCTCGCTCCGCCGGGTGATCTGCAGCGGCGAGGCCCTGTCCACCGGAACCCAGGACGCGTTCCACGAGGTGCTTCCCCAGGCGGGCCTGCACAACCTCTACGGGCCCACCGAGGCCTCCGTCGACGTGACCCTGTGGGCCTGCCGTCCCGGCCCCGCGGCCACCGTCCCGATCGGCAGGCCCGCCGCCAACACCCGCGTGTACGTCCTGGACCGGTGGCTGCGACCGGTGGCGCCCGGCGTCGCGGGGGAGCTGTACCTGAGCGGCGTGCAACTGGCGCGCGGCTACCTGGGGCTGCCGGGTCTGACCGCCGAGCGGTTCGTGGCCTGCCCGTTCGGCACCGGTGAGCGGATGTACCGCACCGGGGACCTCGCCCGCTGGACGCCGTCCGGGGTCCTCGAGTACCTCGGCCGCACCGACGACCAGGTCAAGATCCGCGGCTTCCGCGTCGAACCGGGCGAGATCCAGGCCGTCCTCGCCCGCGCGGAGTCGGTCGCCGCGGTTGCCGTCGTCGTCCGCGAGGACCGGCCGGGCGACCGCCGCATCGTCGCGTACGTCGTCCCGCGCCCCGGCGCCGATCCGGTGCCCGAGGAGCTGCGGTCCCGAGCGGCCGGGGAACTGCCCGAGCACATGGTCCCGTCGGCCGTGGTCGTGCTGGACGAACTGCCGGTGACCGCGAACGGCAAACTCGACCGCCGGGCCCTGCCCGAACCCGGCTACCGGATCGGCCGCGCGCCGCGCACCGCCCGCGGGGAGATCCTGGCCGGGCTGTTCGCCGCGGTGCTGGGCCTCGACGCCGTGGGCGCCGACGACGACTTCTTCGACCTCGGCGGCAACTCCCTGCTGGCCGTGCAACTCGCCGCGCGGATCCGCGCCGCGCTCGGAGTGGAGGCCGGGGTCCGCGAGGTCTTCGGTGCGCGCACGGTCGCCGCCATGGCCGCCTCCCTGGACGGCGCGGGCCAGGCCCGCCCGGCACTGCGCCCCGTCGACCGCCCCGCCACCCTCCCGCTGTCCGCCGTCCAGCGCAGGCTGTGGTTCCTCCACCGCCTCGACGGTCCCAGCCCCGCCTACCACTGCGTGGTGGCCACCCGGCTCACCGGCCCGCTCGACCTGCCGGCGCTGCGCACCGCGCTCGCCGACCTGGCCGAGCGCCACGAGACCCTCCGCACCGTCCACCCGGCGGCCGCGGACGGCGAACCGAGCCAGGTCGTCCTGCCGGAAGCCCGTCCGCACCTGCTGGTCCTCGACGCGGCCGACGCCGACGTCACCGAGATCGCGGCCCGCCCCTTCGACCTGACCACCGACATTCCCCTGCGCGCCGCCCTGCTGACCGCGGGACCGCAGGAGCACACCTTGGTCCTGGCGATCCACCACATCGCGACCGACGGCTCGTCCTGGGAACCGCTGCTGCGCGACCTGGGCCAGGCCTACGGCGCCCGCAGCCGGGGCGAGCGCCCCGACTGGGCTCCGCTGCCGGTGCAGTACGCCGACTACACGCTCTGGCAGCGGGAGCTGATCCACGAGCTGGGTGAGGCGCAACTCGCGTACTGGCGCGACGCGTTGGCGGGCTTGCCCGAGGAACTCGCCCTGCCCCTCGACCGCCCCCGGCCCCCGGTGCCGGACCACAACGGGGCCGCGGTCGACCTCGACCTGGGCCCGGACCTGACCGCGAGCCTGACCGAGGTGGCCCGCGCCAACGGCTGCACGCCCTTCATGGTGGTGCAGGCCGCGCTCGCCGTGCTGCTCTCCCGGTTCGGCGCGGGCACCGACATCCCGCTCGGCACGGTCACCGCCGGACGGTCGGAGGAGGCACTGGAGGAGCTGGCCGGGTTCTTCGTCAACACCCTGGTGCTGCGCACCGACCTGGCGGGCGATCCGAGCTTCCTGGAGCTCCTGCACCGGGTCCGGGAGTCGGACCTGGCGGCCTTCGCCCACCAGGACGTGTCGTTCGAGCAAGTCGTCCAGGCGGTCAACCCGCGCCGCTCGCTGGCCCGTCACCCCCTGTTCCAGGTCATGCTGACGATGCGGAGGCCCGTCGGGCAGGCGCTCGACCTGGCCGGTCTCGACGCGGAGACCGCCGAGGTCGACTTCCCCGTGGCCGAGTTCGACCTCGCCTTCCAGTTCGTCGAGAGGCCGGTGGCCGAGGGCGGCCTGCACGCCGTGATCAAGTACCGCACCGACCTGTTCGACCGGGACACCGTCGACACCCTGGGCCGGCGCCTGCGGTCGGTCCTGGCCCAGGCGGTGGGCCGGCCGCGCGGCCGGGTCTCGGAGCTGGACGCGCTCCTGCCGCAGGAGCGGGACCGCCTCCTGGGCGACCCGGTGAGCCCTGGGGAGCCGTCCGCGCACCAGGGTGTGCACCGGGCCTTCGAGGCGCAGGCAGCCCGCACCCCCGAGGCCGTGGCCCTCAAGTCCGGCGCCGTCGAGGTGACCTACCGCGAACTGAACGCTCGCGCGGACCGGCTGGCCCACCGCCTGGCCGCGCTCGGCGTCGGCCCCGAGCACCCGGTGGCCGTGCTGATGCCGAGGTCCCCCGAGGTCGTCGTGGCGCTGCTCGCCGTGCTCAAGGCCGGCGGCGCCTACGTCCCCCTGCACCACGACTCACCGGCCGCCCGCACCCAGCGGATCCTGGACGACACCGGCGGCCCGGTGCTGCTCGTGGACGACGCCTCCCGCGCCGACGGGCTGCGCACCGGGCACGTCGTCGAGGTGACCGGTGCCGAGGACTCCGGTGACGTGGCGGCGACGACGGTCGACTGCCACCCCGACCAGCTCGCTTACCTCATGCACACCTCGGGCTCCACCGGCGTGCCGAAGGGCGTCGGCGTCAGCCACCGCGCCCTGCTCGACCTGGTGGCGGACCGGTGCTGGCGGACCGCCGGCCCGCAGCGCATCCTGTTCCACGCGCCGCACGCCTTCGACATCGCGAACTACGAGCTGTGGGTGCCCCTGCTCTCCGGCTGGCAGGTGGTCGTCGCGCCCGAGGGCGACCTCGGCGTCACCGAGCTGGGCCTGCTGATCCGCGACGAGGGGATCACCGCGGTCCACCTCACCGCCGGGCTGTTCCGGGTGGTGGCGGAGGAACGGCCGGACGTCCTCGCCGGGGTGCGGGAGGTGCTGACCGGCGGTGACGTGGTCCCGCCCGCCGCCGTGCGCGCCGTGCGCGCGGCCTGCCCCGGGATCGCGGTCCGGCACCTGTACGGGCCGACCGAGGCGACCCTGTGCGCGACGTCCCACCTGGTCGTGGACGACCTGCCCGGACCGGTGCCGATCGGCAGGCCGCTGGACGACTCCCGCGCCTACGTCCTGGACGAGAACCTGCGGCTGCTGCCGCCGGGCGCTCCGGGCGAGCTGTACCTCGCGGGCGCCGGGCTGGCCCGCGGCTACCACGGACAGCCCGGCCAGACGGCCGAGCGGTTCCTCGCCGACCCGTACGGCGCCCCCGGGACGCGGATGTACCGCACCGGTGACCTGGCCCGCCGACGGGCCGACGGTCTCCTGGACTTCGTCGGCCGGGCCGACGGACAGCTCAAGATCCGCGGTTTCCGGGTGGAACCGGGCGAGGTGGAGGCGGCGCTGGCAGGCTGCCGGGGGGTCCGGCAGGCCGTGGTGACCGTCCGGCCGGGACCGGACGGCGAGAAGCGGCTGGTCGCCCACCTGACCGGGACGGTGACCGTCCCCGAGGCGCGCGCCCACCTCGCCGCGCTGCTGCCCGACTTCATGATGCCCTCGGCCCTGGTCGTCCTGGACGAGCTGCCGCTCACCGCCAACGGCAAGGTCGACTACAGGGCACTGCCGGTGCCCGAGCCGACGGCCACCGCCGGCCCGACCCCCCGGACTCCCCAGGAGCAGGTGCTCGCCGGGCTCTTCGCGGAGTTGCTGGGCCTGGACGAGGTCGGCACCGACGTCAGCTTCTTCGACCTGGGCGGGCACTCCCTCCTGGCGACCAGGCTGGTCAGCCGCATCCGGACCGCGCTCGGCGTCGAACTCCCGCTGCGGGACCTGTTCCAGGCCCAGACGGTCGCCGCCCTCGCGGAACGCGCGGGCCGGGCCTCACGCGCCCGGACTCCTCTGCGCCGCCGGGAGCGACCCGCCGACCCGCCGCTGTCCTTCGCGCAACAGCGCCTGTGGTTCGTCCACCAGGCCGAGGAGCAGGCCTCGATCTACAACATGCCCGCCGCCTTCCGGCTGCACGGCGCCCTGGACCGGGGCGCGCTCGAAGCAGCACTCGGGGACGTCGTCACCCGGCACGAGGTGCTGCGCACGATCTTCCCCGAGACCGAGGGCCTGCCCCGCCTCCAGGTGCTCCCCGAGGAGGAGGCCCGCGCCCGGCTGACCCTGGAGACCGCCACGGTCACCGAGGCCGGGCTGCCCGAGGCGGTCGCCGCGCTGACCGTCCACGAGTTCGACCTCGCCACCGACCTGCCGGTCAGGGCACGGCTGTTCGAGATCGGCCCGGACGAGCACGTGCTGAACCTGGTGGTCCACCACATCGCGGGCGACGGCTGGTCCTGGTCCCCGCTGCTGCGCGACCTGACGCGGGCCTACACGGCCCGGTCCCGCGGCGATCGGCCCGACCTCACCCCGTTGGCGGTGCAGTACGTCGACTACACGCTCTGGCAGCGCGAGTTGCCGACCGCGGACGGGCTGGCCCACTGGACGCGGCACCTCGCCGGCCTGCCCGCCGAGCTGGCGTTGCCGTTCGACCGGCCGAGGCCGCCGGTGGCGAGCCACGCGGGCGGTTCGGTGCCGCTGGTCGTCGAGGGCGAGTTGCACGCGCGGCTGTCGGAGGTGGCCCGAGAACACGGCTGCACCCTGTTCATGGTCCTGCAAGCCGGATTCGCGGCACTGCTGTGCCGGCTCGGCGCGGGAGAGGACATCCCGATCGGCACTCCGGTGGCGGGACGCTCGGACGACGCGCTCGACGACCTCGTCGGCTTCTTCGTCAACACCCTGGTCCTGCGCACCGACCTCTCCGGCGACCCGACCTTCACCGAACTCCTCACCCGTGTGCGGGAATCGGACCTGACCGCCTACGACCACCAGGACGTCCCCTTCGAACAGGTGGTCGAGGCCCTCAACCCCGAACGCACCCTCGGCCGCCACCCCCTCGTCCAGGTCATGATCCAGCTCCAGAACGAGCAGGCCCCCGTGCCCCGGTTCCCCGGGATCACGGCGCGGTCGTACCCGGTGGAGTCACGGGTGTCGAAGTTCGACCTCGCCGTGGACCTGACCGAGCAGCGTGCCGCCGACGGGACCCCGGCCGGTCTCAGCGGCGAACTGACCTACGCGACCGAGCTGTTCGAGCACCGGACCGCCGAGCGCATGGCCGCCGCGCTGGTCCACCTGCTGGAGCGGTGCGCGGCCGACCCCGCGCAGCGGATCGACACGGTCGCCGGCCTGCCGCAGTGGCACCGGGCCCTGCCCGGCGAGGCCGGTACCGCGACGGATCCCGGCGCCGGGGCCGAGCAGCGGATCCGCGAGCTGTTCGCCGAGGTGCTGGAGCGCGCCGAGGTCGGGGCCGACGACAACTTCTTCGCGCTCGGCGGCCACTCGCTGCTGGTCACCCGGTTGATCAGCCGGGTGCGCGCGGAATTCGGCCTCGAACTGCGCATCCGCGAGGTGTTCCAGCAGCCGACGCCGGCCGCTGTCGCCGCCCGGCTGGCCACCGCGCCCCAGGCCCGCCCCGCACTGCGTCGCTCCCCGGTCTGACTCCTGTCCTCGCCCGTCCCCGCCACCCGTTCGACGAGAAGAGAGAACACCCCATGACCAATCCGTTCGAAGACGACAGCGCCGACTACCTCGTCCTGGTGAACGAGGAGAACCAGCACTCCCTCTGGCCTGCCGCTCTCGCGGCCCCCGCCGGCTGGACCACCGTCCACGGCCCGGAGTCCCGGCAGGCCTGCCTGTCCCACATCGAGGAGAACTGGACGGACCTGCGTCCGGCCAGCCTCGCCGCCGCCATGGGCGAGGGGTGATCCGATGCCGCCCCGGACCCGCGCCCGCACCGCTCCCAGCGTTCCCACCAGCCGACGAAAGGTCCTGCCATGACCCACGCGCCCGATTTCCGCATCAGCCACGTCGAGCTCTACGTCGCCGATCTGGCGGCGGCCTCGGCCGAGCTGACCGACCACTACGGCTTCCGCCCGATCGCCCGCGCCGCCTCGGCGCAGGCCGACTCCCTCGCCCTTCGGCAGGGGCGGATCACCCTCGTCCTCACCCAGGCCCGCACCGACGACCACCCGGCGGCCCGCTACGTCCAGGCCCACGGGGACGGTGTGGCGGACATCGCGCTCACCGTGCCCGACGTGTTCCTGGCCTTCGCCGACGCCGTGGCGGGCGGTGCGGTCACGGTCGCCCCGCCGCAGCGGCACCCCGACGGCCGCGCCACCGCGGTGATCGAGGGCTTCGGGGACGTGGTGCACACCCTGACCGAAGCAGGCGGCGACCTCGCGGTGCCGCCCGGCTTCACCCCGATCGAGGACGCCGGCGCGGTGGGAGCGGACGAACTCCTCACCGAACTCGACCACTTCGCGATCTGCGTCGAGGCGGGCGAGCTCGGCCGCACGGTGGAGCACTACACCCGTGCGCTCGGCTTCCGGACCATCTTCACCGAGGTCATCAGGGTCGGCGGCCAGGCGATGGAGTCGCAGGTGGTGCAGAGCGCGTCCGGCGCGGTCACCCTGACCCTGATCCAGCCGGACGCCACCGCCGAGCCCGGTCAGATCAACCGCTTCCTGGAGCGGCACGGCGGGCCCGGTGTGCAGCACCTCGCCTTCGCCACCACGGACGTCGTCAAGGCCGTCGGCACCCTCGGCAGGCGCGGGGTCGTCTTCCTCACCGCCCCCGAGACCTACTACACCCTGCTGGCGGACCACCTCGACCTGACCCGGCACACCATTGCCGGCCTGCGCGAGCTGCACGTGCTGGTGGACGAGGACCAGGACGGCCAGCTGTTCCAGATCTTCACCCGCTCCACCCACCCGAGCGGCACGCTGTTCTACGAGGTGATCGAGCGCTTCGGCGCCCGCACCTTCGGCAGCGGCAACATCAAGGCCCTCTACGAAGCGGTCGAGGCCGAGCGGATGGCCGTCGGGGGAGCGTCCCGGTGACCACCCTGTCCCATCCCGTCACGACCGGCTCGGGGCCGGTGTCCGTGGCGGAGTTCGCGGCCGTGGCCGAGCGGGTGCTGCCCGCCTGGGTCTGGGACTTCGTGGAGGGCGGCAGCGACGCCGAACTGACGCTGGCGGCCAACCGGAGGGCACTGGACCGGATCGGGCTCGTCCCGCGGGTTCTCACCGGCAGCCCCGGCTGCGACACCACGGCCGCGCTGCCCGGCGCCCCGGCCGCCGCCCTGCCGGTCGCCGTCGCGCCGATGGCGTACCAGCGATTGGTGCACCCGGAGGGGGAGTTGGCGACGGCGAGGGCCGCCGCGGCGGCCGGGGTGCCGTTCACCCTGTCCATGCTGAGCAGCCAACCGGTCGAGTCCGTGACCGCGCTGGGCGGGGTCACCTGGTTCCAGCTGTACTGCCTGCGCGACGCCGGGGCCACGGCCGACGTGGTCCGGCGGGCCGAGGACGCCGGGTGCGCCGCGCTCGTGGTGACCGTGGACGTCCCCCGGATGGGCCGCAGGCTGCGCGACCTGCGCAACGGCTTCGCCCTGCCGACGGACGTGGCCGCCGCCCACCTGGACCCGGCGAGCCTCCGGGTGACCCGTGAACGGCGGCCCGGTGTCTCCGCCGTCGCCGAGCACACCGCCGAGGCCTTCGCGGTCGGGTTGAGCCGGGACGACCTCGCCCGGCTGCGGGGGAGCACCCGGCTGCCGCTGATCGTCAAGGGGGTCCTCGACCCCCGGGACGCGGCGCTCGTCGCGGAACTCGGCGCGGACGCCGTGGTGGTCTCCAACCACGGCGGACGCCAGCTCGATGGTGCCGTGGCCAGCGTGGACGTGCTGGCCGCGGTGCGCGAGGCCCTGCCCGAGCGGTGCGAGGTGCTGCTGGACAGCGGGATCCGCGGCGGCACCGACGTCCTCAGGGCGCTGGCGCTGGGCGCGAGCGGCGTCCTGCTCGGCCGACCCGTCCTGTGGGGGCTGGCCGCCGACGGCGAGGCGGGTGTCCGCCGGGTGCTCGACCTGCTCGCCACCGAACTGATCTCCGCCCTGGAACTGTCCGGCTGCGCCGACCTCGACGCCGCCCGCCGGCTGACGGCACGGGTGGCCCACGGTTGCCCTTCCCCTGGAGGTGTCCGATGACCGCAACCCTGCCGTCCACGTCCGTCCGGCTCGACCCGGCGGATCTGCACGCCTCGCTCTCCGACCCGGCGATGCTGTCGATGAACTTCCTCAACGAGGTGGCGGGCCGCTTCCCGGACGCGATCTCCTTCGCACCCGGCAGGCCCACCGAGGACGGCTTCGACCTCGCCGACCTGCACGGCTACCTCTGCGCCTACACCCGGCACCTGACGGAGACGAAGCGGTACGACCGAGCCCAGGTCCACCGCGAGTTGTTCCAGTACGGGCGCACCAAGGGCATCGTCAACGAACTCATCGCCCGGCAACTGGAGTTGGACGAGGGGATCACCGTCGACCCGGAGGCGATCCTGGTCACCGTCGGCGCCCAGGAGGCGTTGTGGCTGGTACTGCGCGCCTTGCGGGCCACCGACCGCGACGTCCTGCTGGCCGTGGCGCCCACCTACGTCGGGGTGACCGGCGCCGCGCGGCTGCTGGACATGCCGGTCCGCCCGGTGCGGGAAGGCCCCGACGGGGTGGACCTGGACGACCTGCTCGCGCAGCTCGCGGCCGCCCGTGCCGAGGGGCTGCGGCCCCGCGCGCTCTACCTCGTCCCCGACTTCTCCAATCCCAGTGGCCGCAGCATGACCGCGGGCAGCCGGGCCCGGCTGCTGGAGATCGCCGCCGAACAGGACCTGCTCCTGCTGGAGGACAACCCGTACGGGTTCTTCCAGGCGGTGGAGGGGGAGCGTCCGCCGACTCTGAAGGCGCTCGACACCGGGCAGCGGGTGGTCTACCTCGGGTCGCTGTCGAAGACCTGCTTCCCCGGTGCACGGGTGGGTTTCGCGGTCGCGGACCAGCGGATCGCCGGACGTGACGGTGCGGGCGGCCTGCTCGCCGACGAGCTGTCGAAGGCGAAGAGCATGCTCACCGTCAACACCTCCCCGGTGAGCCAAGCCCTGGTCGGCGGGATGCTGCTGAAGCACGGGGGCAGCCTGCTGCGGGCGAACCGGCAACAGATCGAGACCTACCGGCGCAACCTCGACTGCCTCCTGCGGGGACTCGCCCGACGCCTCGGCGGTCTGGACGGGGTGCGCTGGAACACCCCCGGCGGTGGCTTCTTCGTGGGGCTGACGGTGCCGTTCCCGGTCACCGACGAGCTGGTCGACGTGGCGGCGAACCGGCACGGCGTCCTGTTCACGCCGATGCGCCACTTCCACGACGACGAGGTGGCCGCGCACCAGATGCGGCTGTCGTGCAGCTCCCTGACCACCGATCAGATCGAGGAGGGGCTCGACCGGCTGACCGGCCTCATCACCGCCCGGACCTGACCATCGAGGGCGACTGGTCGCGCGACCACGGAGGCGACAAAGGCTCGCCGACACACCCGTCACACGATCTGACGAAGCCCGGCCAGTCCCGATGCCGGTCGGTCAGGTGGTCTGGGCTGGTCGGCGGCGGTGGTCGGTGGGGCCGGGCGGGGCGATGGTGATCGTCGAGGTCGGTGGCCGGCGAGGACGTCCGCCGGCAGCAGCTGGTAGTGATCATCGTTGTGACGCAGGCCGGTGTGAAATGGAGCGCTTCGCCCTGGCCACCTACCTGTGCGGGGCTTTCGCGAGGGGCGGATGCCTCGTTCCGCTGCAAGTCCAATGTGGATTCAAGAACAGTCCACATTGGACTTATGGTCGTCGTGACCCGTCAGCTCTGGTCGGCCCACCACTTCCGGCCGGCCTCGCCGAGGGTGGAGATCGGGTCGTAGTACGGGTAGCGGCGGTTCAACGCCTCCGGGTCCTCCAGCTCGATCCCGGTCCGGTAGTTCTTGGTCCAGTACGAGATCCCGAGCTCCCGGTCGTAGTCCTCGAGCTGGTGCACCCACCGCTTCCCGACGTACGGCACGTCGCACACGATTCGAGGGGTTGCGTAGCCGGGCAGGTAGCCCATGATCGAGTGCTGGAGTTCCTGCGCCTCCCACACCGACACCCGCCAGTGCTCGGCGTTGGGGATCATGTCGCACATGTAGAAGTAGTACGGCAGGATGTTCGCTTCCCCTTGCAGGGCGAAGCAGAGGTCGAGCAGGTCGTCCGGTGTCGCGTTGACGCCCTTCATCAGCACGCCCTGGTTGCGCACGTCCCGCACGCCGACTTCCAGGGCCGTGCGGGCGGCCTCGGCGACGAGGGGGGTCACGGACTGGGCGTGGTTCACGTGCGTGTGGATCGCCAGGTTCACGCCTCGGCGGGATGCCGTGCGGGCCACCCGTTCCAGGCCCTCGACGACGCGGGGCTGCAGCCAGTGCTGGGGGAGGCCGGCCAGGGCCTTGGTGGCCAGGCGGACGTCGCGGACCGTGTCGATGTCGAGCAGGCGCATCAGGAACGACTCGAGCTGCGGCCACGGCACGTTCGCCACGTCGCCGCCGGAGACCACCACGTCGCGGACGCCCGGGGTCTTCTTCAGGTACTCGATCATTTGGTCCTGGCGGTCGACCGGCTTGAGCGAGAGCTTGTGCTTGTCGATCAGCGGCGTCGAGTTGCCGACCAGGTCCATGCGGGTGCAGTGGCCGCAGTACTGCGGGCAGGTCGAGACCATCTCGGCCAGGACCTTGGTGGGATAGCGGTGGGTCAGACCCTCGACGACCCACATCTCGGCCTCGTGCAGCGAGTCGCGCTGCGAGTGCGGGTGCGACGGCCAGCGGGGGTCGCGGTCGGAGGCGACCGGGAGCATGTAGCGGCGGACCGGGTCGGCCAGGAACGCCTCGGTGAAGGCGTCCGGGGACAGCTCGGCGTCGACCGCCATCGTGTTGACCATCTGCGGCGGGATCAGCATCGACATCGTCGCGAACGACGACTGGTCGGCGGCGAGGTCGTCGTAGAACCGGTCGGTCAGCAGGTCGCCCGCCACCTTGCGGAGCTGCTTCACGTTCTTGACGCAGTTCACCCGCTGCCACTGGGCGTCCCGCCACTGCGCCTCGGTCACGTGGGCCCAGCCGGGGAAGCGCCGCCAGTCGGGTTCGACCAGCTCACGGCGGACGTACGTGTACGGCTGGCGGTCCAGCCGCTCCAGCGACGTGGGGGCGTCGTGCAGCGCGGTCATCCGTACTCCTCAGCGTCGAGGTCGCGTAAAGATATCCTGTCATACCGCATCGCTGCCGTAAATATTTCAGCTCAAGCCCTGGTGGAGGGGTGGTCGGGAGCAATTCGGGCCTCCCGTGCGTTCACCCGGTATGCCTGTTCTCGCGCTGCTGCTCGTCGGTTTCTTCGCCGAGGTCGCGGTCATGATCGCCGTCGGCAACGCCATCGGCGGGCTCTGGATGATCGCGCTGCTCCTCGTCGGCTCCCTGGTGGGGCTGTCGCTGGTGCGCCGCCAGGGCGCGCAGACGATGGCGGCGCTGCGCGAGTCGGTCCTGCGGCGTCAGCAGCCGCACCAGGAGATGGCCGACGGCATGCTGATCGCGGCGGCCGGCGCGCTGATCATGGTGCCGGGCTTCCTCAGCGACGTCGTGGCGCTGTTCCTGCTCTTCCCGCCCACCCGCAGGATCGTGAGCAAGCGGATCGCGCGCAAGGCCGAGGCCGCGGCGCTCAAGTTCGAGCACGAACGGCGCTTCGGCGCCGGTCAGGTCGTCGAGGGCCAGGTGGTCGACGTCGACGCGGAGCCGGTGGTCATCACCGACCGGCGCGAACTGACGTGATCCGCGCGTACCGGCCGGCCGACCTGGACGCGCTCTACGACATCTGCCTCGACACGGGCAACGGCGGCCAGGGCGTGCGGCACCTGTTCGACGACCCGCGGCTGCTCGGCCACGCCCACATCGGCCCGTACGTGGCGTTCGAGCCCGACCTGGCGTTCGTCGCGGAGGACGACGACGGCGTCTGCGGGTACGCCGTGGCGGCGTCGGACAGCGAGGCCTTCGAGGACCGCTGCGACCGCGACTGGTGGCCCGACCTGCGGTTCCGGTACCCGTTGACGCCGAACGCCAACCGGGTCGTGCAGCAGATCCACCACCCGGTGCGCGTCGACCCGATGCTGGTCCGCGACTACCCGGCGCAGATGCACGCGAACCTGCTCTCGCGTGCGAAGGGGCGGGGTTTCGGTGGCGCGCTCGTCCGGACGGTGCTCGAACGTCTCGAGAAGGGCGTGCATGTGCACGTGCGGCACCACAACACACACGCGATCGGCTTCTGGGAGCACATGGGCTTCCGCGTGATCGACTCCGCGGACGAACTGGTGCTGGGGCTGCGCCTCTAGGCGAGCAGGTCCTTCAGCAGCAGCTCGAAGTCGACGACCTCGCGCCCGGCCGGCACCGCCGCGTAGGTGGAGTCGAGGAACCGGCCCAGCTCGTCGGCCGACATGTGGAACACGGCGTGCGAGTCCTCGGTGAACAGCTCCAGCACGAGCATGTCGCCGTCGCCCGGGCGCAGCCGCACGTCGCCCATGCCCGCCGGGGACATGAGGCCGTCGGACAGCAGCTCGCGTCCCACCAGCCACGTCGACTCCTGGTCGCGGGTGTGGAAGCGCATCGTCACCGCGTGCGGATCGTCCGAGCGGTACTGGAGGTCGACGTTCATCGGCTCGACCGAGCCGTCCGGTCGCATGAACCCAACGACGGTCACGGTGCCGACCCGAGTCTCGTTGAACATCGTCGTTCCTCCTCCGCAGTGAGGGTGCCGCTCTACACACGCGCCTGCGGTTCGATCGGTTCACAGCTTTCTCGAACTGCTCGATTGGGTACAGAAGCCCCATGACGGTCTACGGCATCCACGCCTCACACGAGCAGATACACCCCACCGATCTACTCACCGCCGTGCGCAGGGCCGAGGAAGCCGGTTTCGGCGCGGCCATGAGCTCCGACCACTTCTCGCCGTGGAGCGCGCGCCAGGGCCAGTCCGGGTTCGCGTGGTCGTGGCTCGGTGCCGCGCTGCAGGCCACCGACCTGCCGTTCGGCGTGGTCACGGCACCGGGGCAGCGCTACCACCCGGCGATCAGCGCGCAGATGATCGGCACGCTGGCCGCCATGTACCCCGGCCGGTTCTGGGCGGCGCTCGGCACCGGCGAGGCGAGCAACGAGCACATCACCGGCGACGTCTGGCCGCGCAAGGACGTCCGGACCGCCCGGCTGCGCGAGTGCGTCGACGTCATCCGCGCACTGCTCGCCGGCGAGGAGGTCAGCCACGACGGCCTGGTCACGGTCGACCGCGCCCGGCTCTGGACGCTGCCCGACGAGACTCCACTGCTGATCGGCGCGGCCGTCAGCCCCGAGACGGCGCGCTGGTGCGCGTCGTGGGCCGACGGGCTGATCACCGTCAACGCGTCCCCCGAACGCCTGCGCGAAGTGGCGGGCGCGTACCGCGACGCCGGCGGCAAGGGCAAGCTGCACCTGCAGGTGCACCTGAGCTGGGACCCCGACGAGGACAAGGCCGCCGCGATCGCGCACGAGCAGTGGCGCAGCAACATCTTCCAGCCGCCGGTCTGCTGGGACCTGGAGATGACCGACCACTTCGACGTCGTCTCCGAGAACGTCACCCCGGAGCAGGTGGCGGCGGTCGTGAACATCTCCTCCGACCTGAAGTGGCACGCCGGGCAGCTCAACGCCTACGAGGAGCTCGGGTTCGAGGAGATCTACCTGCACCACGTGGGCCAGGACCTGCTCCCGTTCGTCGACGCGTTCGGCGAGCACGTCCTGCCGGAGGTGAAGGCGTGATCCGCACGTCCGACGTCTGGTGGAAGAACGCCGTCCTCTACTGCCTCGACATCGAGACCTTCTCCGACGAGGGGTTCCGCGGCGCGACCGAACGCATCGACCACTTACATGCCTTGGGCGTCACGTGTGTGTGGCTCATGCCGTTCTACCCGACGCCGGAGAAGGACGACGGCTACGACATCACCGACTTCTACAACGTCGACCCGCGGCTCGGTTCGCTCGGCGACTTCGTGGAGTTCGTGCGCGCCGCACGCGACCGCGGCATGCGCGTCATCGCCGACCTCGTCGTCAACCACACGTCCGACCAGCACCCGTGGTTCCACGACCCCGAGAAGCGCGACTGGTACGTCTGGTCCGACGAGCCGCGCGACGACGGGCCGCAGGGGATCACGTTCCCCGACAAGGAGAACTCGCTCTGGGAGTACTCCGAGGAGGTCGGGAAGTACTACCTGCACCGCTTCTACAAGCACCAGCCCGACCTCAACGTCGCCAACCCCGAGGTGCGCGACGAGATCGCCCGGATCATGGGCTTCTGGATGGAGCTGGGCCTGAGCGGCTTCCGCGTCGACGCCGTGCCGTTCCTGCTGGAGCACCAGGAGAAGACCGACGCGATCGAGCTGCCCGACCCGCACGACTACCTCACCGACCTGCGCGCGTTCCTCAACCGCCGCAACGGGGAGGCGATCCTGCTCGGCGAGGTGAACCTGCCGTACAAGGACGCGATGGCGTTCTACGGCCAGGGCGTCGGCGACGAGCTGACCATGTGCTTCGACTTCGTCGGCATGCAGGCGATGTACTTGGCGCTGGCGCGGAAGTCGAGCGGGCCGCTGGTCAAGGCGCTGCAGGAACGGCCGCAGCCGCCGCGCGACGGGCACTGGGCGACGTTCGTCCGCAACCACGACGAGCTGACGCTCGACAAGCTGCCGCTCGACGAACGCCAGGAGGTGTTCGACGCGTTCGGCCCGGACCCGGACATGCAGCTCTACGGACGGGGCCTGCGGCGCCGCCTGCCGGGCATGCTCGACGGCGACCAGCGCCGCATCCGCATGGTCTACAGCCTGCTGTTCACGCTGCCGGGCACGCCGGTGCTCTTCTACGGCGAGGAGCTCGGCCTGGAGGAGGACCTGTCGCTGGAGGGCAGGCTCGCGGTGCGGGTGCCGATGGACTGGGAGGAGGCGGGCAAGCAGCGCTACGACCCCGACTCGCTGCTGACGTGGATGCGCAAGCTCGTCGAGCTCTACCGCGAGGCCCCGGAGCTGGCGTGGGGCACGGTGGAGGTGCTCGACCTGGGCGATCCGACCGTGTTCGCCCATCGCGCCGACTGCGACGGCCGGTCGGTGATCGCCCTGCACAACTTCGCGGACAAGGACGTCACGGTGCGGGTTCCCGCAGACGGGGTGCTCAAGGACCTGGCCACCGGTGGCACCGTCAAGCCCGCGAAGACCGGGGCGAAGGTCGACCTCGCGCCCTACGACTGCCGCTGGTTCCGCGTGATTTCTGAGTGATGCTTGCGGGATCTTGACGGTTCACGTGAAGATATCTTCGAGACAGCGTCGTCGACCGAAGGATTTTCAGGTGAGCGCGTACGGACTGCACCGCGTCCTCGAGCCCGTCGGTGTCCTGCCGCAGCAGGCGTGGCGGCTCGACGCGACCCCCGTGCCCGCCGCCGACGAGGTCGTCGTCGCGGTCGAGCGCCTCAACCTGGACGCGGCGTCGTTCCGGCAGCTCAGGGAGCAGCACGGCAACGGCGCCGCGGTCCGGCGGGCGGTGCTCGACATCGTCGCCGAGCGCGGCAAGATGCAGAACCCGGTCACCGGGTCGGGCGGCATGCTGCTCGGCACGGTGACCGAGGTGGGCCCGGAGTCGCCGCTCGGGCTGAAGGCCGGCGACCGGATCGCGACGCTGGTCAGCCTCACGCTCACGCCGTTGAAGATCGACGACGAACTGCGCGACTGGGACGGCGAGGACGAGCAGGTGCCGTGCCGGGGGACCGCGGTGCTGTTCGGCCGGTCCATCGCCGCGGTGCTGCCGGACGACCTGTCCGACGAGCTCGCGTTGTCCGTGCTCGACGTGTGCGGTGCGCCGGCGCTGACCGACCGGGTGGTGCGCAAGCACCCCGGCGGGTCCGTGCTGGTGCTCGGTGGCGGCGGCAAGTCCGGGTCGCTCTCTCTCGCGGCCGCGCGTCAGGCCGGTGCGTCGCGTCTCGTGGCGTTGGTGCCGACCGAGCGTGAGGCTGCATCGGTGCGTGAGTCGGGCCTCGCGGACGAGGTCGTCATCGCCGACGCACGCAATCCTGTCGCGGTTGCCGAGGCCGTGGGCAAGCAGGTCGACGTCACGGTCGTGTGTGTGGACGTGCCGGGGTGCGAGCACGGCGCCATCCTCGCGACCGCGGACGGCGGCACGGTGATCTTCTTCTCGATGGCCACCTCGTTCAGTGCCGCCGCTTTGGGAGCGGAGGGTCTGGCCGCGGACGTCGAGATGATCGTCGGCAACGGGTATGTGCCTGGTCACGCGTCGTTCGCGCTCGACCTGGTCAGGACCCATCCGGGTGTGCGGGCGCTGTTCGAACAACGGCAGACTGCGTGACGTGAGTACGCAACTTTTGGTCGGCGGGCGCATCTACGCACCGGATGCGACGGCGATGGCCGTCACGGACGGCGTCGTCGTGTGGATCGGACAGGACTCGGTCGGGCACGCGCTGCACCCCGGCGCCGAGGTCATCGAGCTCGACGGCGCCTTCGTCGCGCCCGCGTTCGTCGACGCGCACGTGCACGCCACGTCGGCCGGCCTGCTCCTGACGGGCCTCGACCTGACCGCGACGTCCTCGGTGGAGGATCTGCTGCGGCAGGTCCGCGCCGCCGAAGGTCCTCTCGTGTGGGGTCACGGCTGGGACGAGACGCGCTGGCCGGAGAACCGGCCGCCCACGCGCGCGGAGATCGACGAGGCCGCCGGCGGCAAGACGGTCTACCTGTCGCGCATCGACGTGCACTCCGCGCTCGTCTCGTCGAACCTGATCACGGACGACGCGCGCACGGCCGACGGGTTCTCCGAGGACGGCCCTCTCTCGCGGGCGGCCCACCACCACGTGCGCGGCACGGCCAAAGCCGCCATCACACCGGAACAGCGCGAGGCCGCCCAACGGGCGTTCCTGCGCCACGCCGCGTCGAAGGGCATCGCGTCCGTGCACGAGTGCGCGGGCCCGGACATCTCCGGCGAGGACGACCTGCGCGAGCTGCTGGCGTTGGACGAGGGCCCCGAGGTCGTCGCCTACTGGGGCGCTCACGAACTGCCCGGCGTCCCCGTGCGGGGGCTCGCCGGCGACCACTTCGTCGACGGCGCGATCGGCTCGCGCACGGCCGCGCTGGCCGAGCCCTACGCCGACGCCGACACCACCGGCGCGCTCTACCTGACCGGTCAGCAGATCGCCGACCACCTGGTGAAGTGCACCGAACTGGGGGTGCAGGCGGGGTTCCACGTCATCGGCGACGCGGCCATGGCCGCGGTCGTCGAGGGCTTCGGCATCGCCGAGAAGGCCCTCGGCACGCCCGAGCTCGCGTCCGCGCGCCACCGCCTCGAACACGTCGAGATGGTGTCGGAGGAGCAGGCGCGGCAGCTCGCCGGGTGGGGTGTCATCGCCTCCGTCCAGCCGCTGTTCGACGCGGAGTGGGGCGGGACCACCGGGATGTACGTGCAGCGGCTCGGTTCCGGGCGCGGGGTGGGGCTGAACCCCTATTCGCGCCTGGCGGCGGCGGGCGTCGTGCTCGCGTTCGGCTCGGACACACCCGTGACCGCCATTGACCCGTGGGCTGCCGTGCGCGCTGCCGTGCACCACAAGACCGAGGGCTTCGGCGTGTCGCCTCGTGCCGCCTTCACCGCGCACACGCGTGGCGGCTGGCGTGCGGCGGGCGTCGACGACGGCCTGACCGGCACCCTTCAGCCCGGCGCTCCCGCGACGTACGCGGTGTGGGAGACCGGCGACCTCGTCGTGGCCGGATCCGACGCGCGGGTCCAGCGCTGGTCGACCGACCCGCGCTCGGGTGTGCCCGGCCTGCCCGACCTGACCGGTCCGGCACCCGTCTGCGTGCGGACCGTGCTGAACGGCCGGACGATCTACGAGAGGAAGTGACCGATGGCGTTGCTCGACCTCGACCCCCAGGTCGTCGCCACCGCCCGCGCACTCGCGGCGCGGGCGGCCGAACCGGTGGTGTCGCTCGCCAAGGCGCACACCACCGTCGCCGTCGAGCGCGCCACACTCCGCCTGGCCGGCATCACCGGCGCGGACTCCACCCACCGCGCCGGTGACGTGCCGTGGGTCAACCGGGTGATCGACACCGTGCGCGAGCAGTGCGGGCTGGAGCACGGCGTGGTGCTGCCCGCGTTCCACGCGCTCAGGGAGCACGGCCTCGGCACGCTCACCGAACTGGCGGAGGCCACAGCGGCGGGCCAGGTCCGGTTCACGGTCCCCACCGGCAAGGACCGGACGGCGGCGAAGAAGCACGCCACGTCCGCGGTGACGAAGGGGCTCAAGACCGTCGACCGCAACCGGGCCCAGCGCGACAAGCTCGTCGCGAAGTGGGGCGACCCCGCGCAACGGCCGTGGATCTACCTCATCGTCGCGACCGGCGACATCGACGAGGACGTCGTCCAGGCGCAGAACGCCGCCCGCGCGGGCGCCGACGTCATCGCCGTGATCCGCTCCACCGGGCAGTCACTGCTCGACTACGTGCCCGAAGGCGCCACGCACCACGGGTTCGCGGGCACCTACGCCACGCAGGAGAACTTCCGGATCATGCGGGCCGCGCTCGACGACGTGTCGAAGGAGGTCGGCCGGTACGTGCGGCTGACCAACTACGCGTCCGGGCTCTGCATGCCGGAGATCGCCGTCCTGGCCGGGCTCCAGCGGCTCGACATGATGCTCAACGACTCGATGTACGGCATCCTGTTCCGCGACATCAACCCGATCCGCACGTTCGTCGACCAGCGCTTCAGCCGCCAGGTCCACGCGCGGGCCGGCATCATCATCAACACCGGCGAGGACAACTACCTCACCACCGCGGACGCCGTCGACGCCGCGCACACCGTCACCGTCAGCCAGCTGCTCAACGAGCACTTCGCCCACGAGGCGGGACTGCCCGACCACCTGCTGGGCCTCGGGCACGCGTTCGAGATCAACCCGAAGGTGCCCGACTCGTTCCGCCTCGAGCTCGCGCACGCGCTGCTGGCCCGCGAGCTCTTCCCGGACGCGCCGCTCAAGTGGATGCCGCCGACCAAGCACATGACCGGCGACGTGTTCAACGGCTACCTGCTGGACGGGTTCTTCAACCTCGCGGGTGTCCTCACCGGACAGTCCATCCTGCTCGTCGGCATGATGACCGAGGCGGTCGTGACGCCGTTCCTGTCCGACCGCGACCTCGCGCTGCAGAACGTCCGCTACGTGCTCAGCGCCGCGGGCAGCCTCGCCGAGGACTTCCGGCCCGCTCCGGACGGGCTCATCGTCAAGCGGGCGCACCAGGTGCTCGGCGAGGCCGTCGACCTGCTCGGCCGCATCGTCGACGACGGGCTGCTCAACGCGATCGCCGACGGCACGTTCGGGCTGATGAAGCGCCCGGCGGACAAGGGCAAGGGCGCCGACGGCGTCGTCGAGAAGGCCGAGCAGTACTTCAACCCCGCGAGCGAGATGCTGGAGGCCCGCGATGCCTGACGCGAAGAGGTACGTGCGGCCCTACGGCGACACCACGGGCGACGGCATGGTCCAGACGTCGTTCACCCTGCCGATCCCCTTCGGACCCAAGGCGGACGGCGCGGCACAGCAGCTCGCGAACAAGATGGGCATGGACCCCGCGATGGTGGTCCACTCGAACCCCATCGGCGACGGCTTCACGTTCTTCGTCGTCTACGGCTCGGTGCAGCACCTGGTGGACCTCGACGAGGTCAAGGTGGTCGAGCGCGAGTACCCGCTGCTCTCCCCGGCCGAGGTCAACACGACGCTCAAGAAGGTGTTGCGGCGCAAGCTGGTCGTGGTCGGCGGCTGCATCGGCACGGACGCGCACACCGTCGGCATCGACGCGATCCTCAACATCAAGGGCTTCGCCGGCGAGAAGGGCCTGGAGTACTACCGCGAGCTGAAGGTCGTGAACCTCGGCGCGCAGGTGAGCGTTCCGGAGCTCGTGCGCAGCGCCCGCGCGGAGAAGGCCGACGCCGTGCTGATCTCCCAGGTCGTCACGCAGCGGGACGCGCACATCCTGAACACGCAGGAGATGTCGGCCGCGTTCCGCGAGGCGATGGGGGACCGGCGGCCGCTGCTCGTCGCCGGCGGCCCGCGCTTCGACCCGCTGATGGCGGGTGAACTCGGGGTTGATCGAGTGTTCTCCCGGGGTACCACGCCGGGCGAGGTCGCGAGCTACCTGGTGCACGCGATGCAGGAGAAAAAGGGGGTCGCCGCGTGAGCGGGGCTTTGGTCGAAGGCTTTCAGGTGACGCACCGCCGTTACGTGCCGCACTCCCACGCCCACTACGGGGGCAACCTCGTCGACGGGGCTTACGGGCTCGGCATGTTCGGCGACGTCGCCACCGAGCTGCTGATCCACACCGACGCGGACGAGGGGTTGTTCGCGGGCTACAGCTCCGTCGAGTTCGCCGCGCCCATCCAGGCGGGCGACGTCGTGGAGGCCACGGCGACGCTGGTGCGCATCGGCAGGCGGTCGCGGGAAATCGAGTTCGAGGCGCGGGTCGTGGCCCGTTCGGCGCCCGAACGCGGTCCCTCGGCGGCCGACGTGCTGGCCGAGCCGATCGTCGTGACGCGGGCACGCGGAACCGTCGTGGCTCCGAAAGCCGCCGAATAGCACCGAAATCCCGGCCGGACCGGCCCGGTGTCCCCGATCCGGGGACACCGCGGGCCGATCTCCGCTGATTCCGACCGCAACCTCTCGGGCACTCCTCCGTTGGTCAACACAGAGGTAGTGACATGCAGGGGAGGACGGGGACGCAGTGAAGATCGACCACCAGGGGGACCTACCCCCGTACGAGCAGGTGCGGGTGCACTACGCGCACGCCATCTCGAACCGGGACCTGCCGGTGGGCGCCAAGCTGCCCACGGTGCGGGCCCTGGCGAAGGACCTGGGCCTGGCCGTCAACACGGTGGCGCGCGCCTACCGCGAGCTGGAGGAAGCAGGCCTCGTCGAGACACGGGGCAGGGCCGGCACCGTGGTGAGCGCGAACGGGGACAACAACCGCGAGCGCGTCCGGGCGGCGGCGGCCCAGTACGCGGCCATGTCCGCGGAGCTGGGTCTCACCTCGGACGAGGCGCTCGACATCGTGCGGGCGGCCCTGCGGCCCTGATGTTTCTGGAACTGCGGCGTTCCGCGACGGTGCCGGGCGAAAGCGCTCGTGCTCCCGGGGGTGCGCCGCACGACCGGCCTGGTCCGGGTCAGAGCGGGAGCAGGTCCTCCGCGAGGCGGTGGCGGACCTCCCACTCCTCGTCGGTGCCGGTGTGCACCGGGAACCCGCCGTCGGCGAACACGCGGTTGAGGTAGGAGACGAACGGCATCCTCCCGCCGTCCCAGGCGAACAGCCCGTCGGCGCACCTGTCCGGCAGCACGATCCCGTAGGGCGCGCCGCCGCTGGTGTTCTCCTTGTGCAGCTGGTCGGGGGCCACCGGCAGCTCGTAGAGGCCCTCCGGTTCCTCCTGCCACGCCTCGTACTCCTCGGCCAGGTGGTCGCGGTGCTGCCCGCCGTACTTCGCCGCCTCGACCTCGACCACCAGCGGGTCGGCCGAGGCGGACGTGCCCCACCGCGGGTGCGTGCCGACGAGCCACACGTCGCCGACGAGCCGCACCCACGACTCCAGCGTCAGGGGCAGGGGGCCGAACGTGTCCCGCAGCCACGCGAGGTGGTCCTCGGCCCCGTCCGTGGGCGGCACGAGAGGGGTCGCCGGCGTCTGGTCGTCGTCGTTGTGGTGGAAGCGGTACCCGTCCCCGGTGAGCCGCTCGACGATCAGCTCGACGTTGTGCCGGGCGCGCCTCGCCATCTCGTCGCAGACCGCCCGGGCTTCGTCGGCCCGGTCGTGGACGCGGGCGCCGAGTTCGCGGAACTCGTGCCAGACGGCGTCTCTTTGGCCACTTTGGTAGCGGGTCAGCCAGTCGCTCATGGCCCCATCCTGGCCGAATCCGGCACGGATCGATCTTGGGGGATGGGCCGTGCGGGTGGAAGTGGCTCCGCGGCCGGTCACGGTGCGCATCGGCCGGGCCGGGACGTCGTCGGTGATCGCTGTGAGCGCGCTCCCACGCCTGTGCCGGAGGGCGGGCATGACTGTCAACCCACCGTTGGGTGACCCCCGGTCAACTCCCCGTATGACTCCTTGACGATGCATCGACAGCGGCCCGTCCATCACCCGTTCGCGACCTTCCAACCTGCTGAAACGCGGCTAGGCTCCCCGTGGACCGCGAATAACTGACTCGTCAGTCAATTTAGGGGTGGGAGATGGGGCGGACCGTCCGCGACGGCCTGCGACTCACGGCCGAACAGCGCCAGTTCGTCGAGCTGGCCCGGGAGTTCGCCGCCGCCGAGATCCGTCCGCGAGCGCGCGCCGTCGACGAGGCGGACACCGAGTCACCGCTCGACCTGTGGGAGAAGGCGGGCGAGCTCGGCCTGTCGAGCTCCATGATCCCCGCGCGGTTCGGCGGCGGCGGTGTCACCGACCTGCTCACCCAGGCGCTCGTCCAGCAGGAGCTGTGCCACGGCGACATCGGCATCGGCAACCTGATCACGTCCAACGGCTTCTTCAGCGGGCCGGTCGAGCACCTGGGCACGGCCGAGCAGCAGGAGCGCTTCCTCCGTCCGCTCGGCGCCCAAGTGCCGCCGATCACCGCCGTCGCCGTCACCGAACCCGGTAGCGGGTCGGACGCCGCGAGCATCCGGACCTCCGCGCGCCGCGACGGCGGCCAGTACGTCCTGAACGGGCAGAAGACCTGGATCTCCAACGCCCCCTACGCCGAGTTCTTCGTCATCTTCGCGACCGTCGACCCGGCGAAGCGCGCGAAGGGCGTGACGGCGTTCGTCGTGCCGCGCGACACCCCCGGCCTCGAGGTCGGGCCGCCGTTCCGCAAGATGGGCCAGCGCGCCATCGTGAACGCCGAGGTGTTCCTCGACGACGTGCGCGTGCCCGTGGCGAACCGGCTCGGCGAGGAGGGGCAGGGGTTCGCCGGGCTGATGCGGACCTTCGACGCCTCCCGCATCCTCATCGGCGCCGCCACGACCGGTCTGGCCCGCGCCGCGCTCGACTTCGCGAACGACTACGCGCGCACCCGGACGCAGTTCGGCGTGCCGATCGTCCGGCACCAGGCCGTGGCGTTCCGCCTGGCCGACATGGCCACCCGTGTCGACACCGCGCACCTGCTGACGGTGCGCGCGGCGACGTTGTACGACGAAGGGCACGCGGTGACGCAGGAAGCGGCGATGGCGAAGCTCGTGGGATCGGAGAACGCCATGTGGTGCACGCACGCGGCCGTGCAGACGCTGGGCGGCTACGGCTACTCGCGCGAGCACCCCGTCGAGCGCTGGATGCGCGACGCGAAGCTCGAGGAGATCGAGGAAGGCACCTCGGACATCCAGCGCCTCGTCATCTCCCGCGGACTCGGTGCCAGATGATCTTCTCGGATCCCGCGTCCGTCGCGGTGGTCGGCGCCAGCGACGACCCCGCCAAGTGGGGCCACTGGCTCGCCCGCGGCGCCCTCGTCGGACGTGACCGCCGCACGGTGCACCTCGTGAACCACAGCGGCGGCCTGGTGCTGTCGGAGCCGACGGTGCGCTCGCTGTCGGAGATCGCCGAAGCCCCCGAACTGGTGGTGCTCGCCGTCCCCGCGGCCCACGTGCCGGCCGTGGTGGACGAGGCGCTGGCCGTCGGCGTGCGGGGGTTCGTCGGCATCACGTCCGGCATCGACGAGGCGGTGGTGCGCCGGATCCGCGCCGCCGGGGCCCGGATCCTCGGCCCGAACTGCCTCGGGGTCTACGACGCGGCGACGTCGTTGCACCTCGCCTGGGGCCGGTTCCAGTCCGGCTCGCTCGGGGTGGTGTCGCAGAGCGGCCAGGTCGGGCTGGAGATCGGCGGGCTCGCGGCGGCGTCCGGGCTGGGCGTCTCGCGGTTCGTCTCGGTCGGCAGCCAGGCGGACGTGACGGCCACGGAAGCGTTGCTGGACCTCGTGTCGCACGACATGACCACGGTCGTCGGGGTCTACCTGGAGAGCTTCGGCCCGGGGATCGTGGCCGCGATGGCGGAGCTGCGCGCGGCGGGGAAACCGGTGGTGCTGCTGACCGTGGGGTCTTCCGCCGCCGGTCAGGAGGCGGCGCTCACCCACACGGGCGCGTTGACGTCCTCCGTGGACGTCGTGGACGCGGCGTGCCGTCGTGCCGGTGCGGTGCGGGTGGCCACGCCGGCCGCGCTCGTCGACCTGGCCGCCGTGCTGGCCTGCAGGACGCCGGGCGGGCGACGGGTCGGGGTGATCTCGGACTCCGGCGGGCAGGGGGCGATCGCGGTGGATCTCGCCGTGGCCGCGGGATTGTCGGTGCCGGCGTTGTCCTCGGTCGACGGGTTGCCCGATGGCGCGTCCCGGCGCAATCCGGTCGACCTGGCCGGTGCCGGGGAACGGGACCTGGCGAACTACGCGCGCGCCGTCGAGGTGCTGGCGCGTGGGGGAGAGGTCGACACGGTCGTGCTGTCGGGGTATTTCGGCAGCTACGGGGAGGACACGCCGTCGCTGGAGGCCGCCGAGGTGTCGGTGGCGTCGCGGATCTGCGGCGTGGCAAGGGAAACCGGTGTCGCCGTCGTGGTGCACAGCATGCGGCCGGACTCGGCGGCCGTGCGGGCGCTGCGGGCGGGCGGGGTGCCGGTGCAGCACACGATCGAGCGGGCCATGGCCGCGCTGGGCGACGCGGCCCGGCTGGACACGCCCCGAAGACCTCCCGCCGCCGAGCACCCACCCACCGCGGTGCCCCACCGGGCGGGCTACCTCGCCGCCCGCGACCTGCTGGAGTTCGTCCACTTCCCGCGCGCCCACGCCGTCACCACCGCCGCCGAGGCCGGGGCGACGCCCCTGAGGGCCCCGTACGCGCTCAAAGCCGACTGGCTCGCACACAAGAGCGAGCACGACGCCGTGAGGATCGACGTCACCGATCCCGCCGCCGCCTTCGCCGAGATGCACGCCAGGCTCGGACCCGGCACCTACGTCCTCGAAGAGATGGACACCCGCCGCGACGTCGTCGAACTGATCATCGGCGCGCGCCGCGACCGCTCGTTCGGCCCGGTGGTGCTCGTCGGGGCGGGCGGCATCCACGCGGAGCTGTTCGGCGACACCGCGGTCGAGCTCGCCCCGGTCACCGCCGCCACCGCCCGCGCCATGGTCGAACGCCTGGTCTGCGCGCCCCTGCTGTCCGGCTGGCGCGGTGCGCCGGCGGCCGACATCGGCGCACTGGCCGAGGTGATCGCCCGGATCTCCGAGACGATCGCGGCCCGGCCGGACCTCGCCGAGGTGGAGCTCAACCCCGTGCGGGTCGGGCCCGACGGGGTGCTGGCCGTGGACGCGCTGGTCATCCCCTCCGAGCAGCCGTCCCGGACGGAGTGCGCGGAATAACAGGCGCGCACTCGGCGTTCTCTGCTACAGTCGGTTCATCTCGGTGGTGCGCCCGGCGCACGTAAGTCCCGATCCCGCTGCTGGACCGTTCGACGTCCGCGGCACAGGCCCCCGGTTTCTCAAACCCAGGGCACGCACCAGCGCTCTCCTCCGCGAAACCGCGCGGAGTCGATGAAGCGCACCTCGAAGCAACCCTCCCGAAAGGACAGTCCCGATGCACATCGGTGTACTCGACGTACGCAACAACAAGGCATTCCTCGTGGACGGGCCGCAGGTCCCGCACCACCTCGTCCGGCAGCACGACCTCCGCCGCGGCGACCAGATCACCGGCGAGGCGCACGACGACAAGCTCGTCGGCGTCGACACGGTCAACGGGCTCAAGCCGCACCGCCGGCCGAAGTTCGAGGACCTGACGCCGTTGTACCCCAACGAAAGGCTCCGGCTCGAGCACGACCCGGAGGAGCTGACCAGCCGCACGATCGACCTGGTCATGCCCGTCGGCAAGGGGCAGCGGGCGCTCGTCGTCGCGCCGCCCAAGGCCGGCAAGACCATGGTGCTGCAACAGATCGCGCAGGCGATCGCCAAGAACGACCCCGACGTCCACCTCATCGTCGCGCTCGTCGGCGAACGGCCGGAGGAGGTCACCGACATGCGGGCGACCATCCCCGGCGAGATGTTCGCCTCCACCTTCGACGAGCACCCCAAGCACCACATCGCGGCCGCGGAACTGGCTGTCGAGCGGGCCAAGCGGCTCGTCGAGGACGGGCGGGACGTCGTGGTGCTGCTCGACTCGCTCACCCGGCTCGGGCGGGCCTACAACCTCGCCGCCCCCAACGGCGGGCGCATCCTCAGCGGTGGCATCGACGCCGCCGCGCTCACCCCGCCCAAGAAGTTCCTCGGCGCCGCCCGCAACATCGAGGAGGGCGGCAGCCTCACCATCTTCGCCACGGCGCTCGTGGAGACCGGGTCCACGGCGGACACGGTCATCTTCGAGGAGCTCAAGAGCACCGGCAACGCCGAGCTGAAGCTCGACCGCAAGGCGGCGCAGCGACGGATCTACCCCGCCGTCGACCTGCACCAGTCCAGCACGCGCAAGGCCGAATTGCTCGTCTCGCCGCAGGAGCTCGCCATCACCGACGCCGTGCGCAGGGCGATGGCAGACCGGGAGATCGACGTGCTGCTCGAAGGACTGCGCAAGACCCAGAGCAACGCCGAGTTCCTCGTCCAGATGGCACGCTAACTTGGGCCGCGTGAGCTACCTCGAAGTCACGTGGACCGACCCGGCGACGCACGCCAGGGGCCATCTCGTCATCGACCGGCTCGTGCGCGGCGTGAGCAGCGGCGGACTGCGGATGCGCGCCGGCTGCACGCTCGCCGAGGTGCGCGGACTGGCCAGGGGGATGACGGCCAAGGAAGCGCTCAACTACGACCCCGGCGCGCGGTACGTGCCGCTCGGGGGTGCCAAGGGCGGGATCGACTTCGACCCGTACGACCCGCGGGCGAACGACGTCCTCACCGGCTACCTCCACGCGATGTCGCCCTACATCGAACGGTTCTGGACGATGGGGGAGGACCTGGGGCTGCGCCAGTCCACGATCGACGAGGCCATCGCGAAGATCGGGTTGCAGTCGTCCATCCAGGCGGTGTACCCGCTGCTCGACGACGAGACCAAGGCCCGCCAACGACTTTCCGACGCCTTCCAGGTCACTGTGGACGGTGTGGGTCTCGACGAACTGGTCGGCGGCTACGGCGTCGCGCAGGCGGCGTTGACCGGCATCGCACACCTCGGGCTCACCAGCCCCACCGCGTTCGTGCAGGGCTTCGGCTCCATGGGCGGTGCCACGGCACGGTTCCTCGCGCGCAACGGCGTGAAGGTCGTCGGACTCGCGGACGTCCACGGCGTCGTCGCCAACCCGGCCGGGCTCGACGTGGAAACCCTGCTGCTGTCGAGGGACCGGCACGGCGGCATCGACCGGGCGGAGCTGGGCGCCGGCGACGTGCAGCTCGACGGCGACCGGTGGCTCGACGTCCCGGCGGACGTGCTCGTCCCCGCCGCCACCAGCTACGCGATCCACGCGGGCAACGCCCACCGCGTCCGGGCGAAGCTCGTCGTCGAGGCCGCCAACATGCCGATCACCGAGGACGCCGAGGTCGGCGCGCTCGTCATCCCGGACGTCGTCGCGAACTCCGCCACGAACTCCTGGTGGTGGTGGACGCTGTTCGGCGACGTCGACCCCACCGCGGAGTCGGCGTTCGACAAGATCGGCACCACCACGCGCCGCCTCACCGGACGGATCATCGGCGAGCCCTCACCCCGGAAAGCCGCACAGCGCATCGCGGCCGACGCGAGCGACGAGATCGCGCGGCTGTTCCCGGCCGAGCAGTTCCCGACTAGGGCGTGTCCTGCGGATCTTTCTCATGATCGTGTGCAGATGATGGTGTGTGGTCGGACGTGGTGAGCTGACGGACAAGGCCTGGGCGCGGATCGCGCCGTTGCTGCCTGTGCAGAGCGGGCAGCGAGGCGGGCGGTGGCGCAGCCACCGGCAGGTGATCAACGCGATCCTGTGGAAGGAACGCACCGGTGCCCCGTGGCGTGACCTGCCCGAACGGTATGGGCCGTGGAAGACCGCGCACGAAAGGCTGCGCAAATGGACTGCGGACGGGACGTGGGACCGGATCCTCGAGCACGTGATCGTCAAAGACGACTCGCTCGGGACACTCGAGGACCATGTCGCGTTCGTGGTCAGCGTCGACTCCACGAGCGTCCGGGCGCATCAGCATGCGGCCGGCGCCCGGAAAAAGGGGGCTGCGCGGACTGGATCGAGGAACTCGCCATCGACGGGGAATGCCTCGGACGCTCCCGCGGAGGGCTGACGACCAAGCTCCACCTGGCCGTGGACGCCGCCGGCCTGCCGCTGGCGGTGATCCTCACCCCAGGTCAGGCTGGAGACAACCCGCAGCTGCTGCCGCTGCTCGAGGACATCCACGACATCGAGGTTGACGGGCAGCGGGTGCGGGCCGGGCGGGTGATCGCCGACAAGGCCTACACCCACCCGAGCACCCGCACCGCGTTACGACAACGACGGATCAAAGCCACGATTCCCGAGCGCACGGACCAGATCGCCCGCCGCAAGGCCAAGGGCTCGGCCGGTGGCAGACCACCGGCGTTCGACCCCGACATCTACAAGCTCCGTAATGTGGTCGAGCGCTGTTTCAACCGGCTCAAGCAGTTCCGCGGCCTGGCCACCCGGTTCGCGAAACGCGCCGCCTACCACCGCGCCGAGATCATCCTGGCCTGCATCGTCCTCCACCTCAGGTGAAGATCCGCAGGACACGCCCTAGGCGGTCCTGGACCGGGTTGTTCCCGACCGGGCGGCCCTAGACTGGGGCCATGCCGGGCTTCCAGCACACCGTCACCATCGCGGCCCCTCCGGAACGCGTCTGGGCGGTCGTCGCCGACGTCGGACGCTGGCCCGAGCACATCCCCACGGTCGACGAGGCCGAACGCCTCGACGAGGGACCGCTGCGAGTCGGCTCCCGCACCCGGCTGAAGCAGCCCAAGCTGTCCGGGGCGGTCTGGACGGTCACCGAGCTGACCGGCGGGACCTCGTTCACGTGGGTGTCGAAGTCGCCCGGCGTCACGGTCACGGGCGCGCACGTCGTCGAGCCGCACCCCGACGGCAGCCGGCTCACACTCACCCTGACGACGGCGGGCCCGCTGGCCGGCCTCGGCTGGCTCCTGGTGAAGTCGCTGACCAGGAGGTACGTCGTGGCCGAGGGCGCCGCCGTCAAGAAGGCGGCCGAAGCTCAGTCCACCGGCCCGAGCAGCCACGCTCCCGGCCCGTCCGGGTCCTCCGAGAAGTAGTAGGCCCGCAGCGCGGCCAGCAGGTCGTCGGTGCCGATCAACCCGTCGCCGTCGTGGTCGAGCCGCGCGTGGGCGGTCCGCGCGTCGGGGTCCGGCACGTTCATCAGCGCCTGCGACCACCGCACGTGCTCCTCGATGCCGATCTGGCCGTCGCCGTCGTGGTCGGCGACGGCCAGCAACGCGTCGAGGTAGGGCACGTAGATGTCGTCGAACGCCTCGGGGCGGCCCAGCAGACCCTCCGCGAACGCCGCCTTGTACTCGGCGAGGCTGATCTTGCCGTCGTCGTCCACGTCGGTCATGGCGGCGAGGTGGTCCCACACGCCCAAGAGCTGCTCGTGGAACCGCTTCGCCTGCAGGTCGTCCGCGCGCAAGCCGAACGCCGAGGTCAGGCGCTCGCTCGCCAGGTCGAAGTCCGCGCGCTCGACGTAGCCGTCCTGGTCGCTGTCGTAGGTGGAGAACCTGCGGCTGAGCCTGCGGTCCAGGAACGGTGGGATGGTCATGCCCCCTTAGTACCCGCCGCGCGCTTCCCGCGTCGCGCCGGGGCTCCCACGTAGTCCGCGAGGTGCTCGCCGGTGAGCGTGGAACGGCCGGCGACCAGGTCGGCGGGCGTGCCCTCGAAGACCACCTCGCCGCCGTCGTGACCGGCGCCGGGGCCGAGGTCGACGATCCAGTCGGCGTGCGCCATCACGGCCTGGTGGTGCTCGATCACGATCACCGACTTGCCCGAGGAGACGAGGCGGTCCAGCAGCCCCAGCAACTGCTCGACGTCGGCGAGGTGCAGGCCGGTGGTCGGCTCGTCCAGGACGTAGATGCCGCCCTTGTCGGCCATGTGCGTCGCGAGCTTCAGGCGCTGCCGCTCACCGCCGGACAGGGTCGTCAGGGGCTGGCCCAGCGACAGGTAGCCCAGGCCGACGTCGCTGAGGCGCTGCAGGATCGCGTGCGCGGCGGGCGTGCGCGCCTCTCCGGCACCGAAGAACTCGACGGCCTCGGACACCGGCATCGCGAGCACCTCGGAGATGTCGCGGCCGCCGAACTTGAACTCGAGCACCGCCTGGTCGAAGCGCTTGCCCTCGCAGACGTCGCACGGCGTCTCGATCGTCGCCATGATGCCGAGGTCGGTGAACACCACGCCGGCGCCGTTGCAGTTCGGGCACGCCCCCTCGGAGTTCGCGCTGAACAGGGCCGGCTTCACGCCGTTGGCCTTGGCGAACGCCTTGCGGATCGGCTCCAGCAACCCGGTGTAGGTCGCGGGGTTGGACCGCCGCGAGCCCTTGATCGGCGTCTGGTCCACGACGATCGCGCCGGAGTCCTTCGGCAGCGACTGGTGGACGAGCGACGACTTGCCGGAGCCCGCGACGCCGGTGACGACGGTCAGCACCCCGAGCGGGATGTCGACGTCCACGTCGCGCAGGTTGTTCGCGGAGGCACCCCGGATCTCCAGCACACCGGTCCTCTCCCGCACGGTCTCCTTCACCGCCGCGCGGTCGTCGAGGTGGCGCCCGGTCACGGTGCCCGACTTGCGCAGCCCGTCCAGCGAGCCCTCGAAGCAGATCGTCCCGCCGTTCCGCCCGGCGCCGGGGCCGAGGTCGACGACGTGGTCCGCGATCGCGATCGTCTCGGGCTTGTGCTCGACGACGAGGACCGTGTTCCCCTTGTCCCGCAACCGCAGCAGCAGGTTGTTCATGCGCTCGATGTCGTGCGGGTGCAGGCCGATCGTCGGCTCGTCGAACACGTAGGTCACGTCGGTCAGCGCCGAGCCGAGGTGCCGGATCATCTTCACGCGCTGCGCCTCGCCGCCGGACAGCGTGCCGGCGGGCCGGTTCAGCGAGAGGTAGCCCAGGCCGATCTCGACGAACGAGTCGAGCGTGGCCGTGAGCTTCTCCACCAGCGGCGCCACGCCCTTGTCCCGCACGCCGCGGATCCACTCCGCGAGGTCGGTGATCTGCATGTCGCACAGGTCCGCGATGGACACGCCCCGGATCTTCGACGACCGGGCCGCCTCGGTCAGGCGGGTGCCGGCGCAGTCGGGGCAGGTGCCGAACGTCGCCGCGCGGTCCACGAACGCGCGGATGTGCGGCTGCAGCGCCTCGCGGTCCTTCGACAGCATCGACTTCTGCAGCTTCGGGATCAGGCCCTCGTAGGTCAGGTTGATGCCGTTGACCTTGATCTTGACGGGGTCCCGGTGCAGGAAGTCGTGCAGTTCCTTCTTGGTGTACTTGCCGATCGGCTTGGCCGGGTCGATGAACCCGGACTGCGCGAACGTCTGCACGGTCCACTGGTTGTCGACGTTGTAGCCGGGCACCTTGATCGCGCCCTCGAGGATCGACTTCGACGAGTCGTAGACCTCGGTGAGGTCGATGTCGGAGACCTTGCCGCGGCCCTCGCAGCGCGGGCACATGCCGCCGGTGATGGAGAACTCGCGGCGCTCCTTGACCTTCTGGCCCGCCTTCTCGATCGTCACGGCACCCGCGCCGGAGGTCGAGGCGACGTTGAACGAGAACGCCTGCGGGCCGCCGACGTGCGGCGTGCCGAGCCGGCTGAACAGGATGCGCAGCATCGCGTGCACGTCGGTCGCGGTGCCGACGGTCGAGCGCGGGTCGGCGCCCATGCGCTGCTGGTCGACCAGGATCGCCGTCGTGATGCCCTCCAGGAGGTACACCTCCGGGCGCGGCAGCGAGGGCATGAAGCCCTGGACGAACGCCGGGTACGTCTCGTTGATGAGCCGCTGCGACTCCGCGGCGATGGTGCCGAACACCAGCGAGCTCTTGCCGGAGCCCGAGACGCCCGTGAAGACCGTCAGCCGGCGCTTCGGGATCTCGACGTCGACGTCGCGCAGGTTGTTCACGCGGGCGCCCTGCACGCGGATCAGGTCGTGGGTGTCCGCGTCGTGCGGCGCCGGTGCTGTCCTGGTCATGGCGCAGAACCTAACTCGGGCGTCCCGGTCCTGCCTTCTTGATTCCTGATTGGTTACGCACGGATCCGATAGTGGTAAGTGCAGACCTCACGGAACCCCGACCGCTCGTAGAGGCGGAACGCCGACAAGTTCGACTTCACCATCTGCAGGTACATGTGGCTCGCCTCGCGGGAGGCCGCCCACGTGGCCAACGCCGCGAGCACGGACCGCGCGGCTCCCTGACCGCGTGCGTGCGGCAACGTGGCCATGCCGAACACACCGGCCCACCCCTGCTCGTCGACGGCACGGCCCACGGCCACCACCCGGCCGTCCACCTCGGCGTGGGCGTAGGCGCTGGGGTGCTCGACCCGGCTGAGCAGGTCGCGTTCGGCGCCGGCGTCCCGCCTGCTCACCGTCGCCCACGCCGCCAGCCACTCGTCGGTCGGCCGGGTGCTCACCTCACCCACGTCGGCGTGGGCCTGGCGCAGCACGTCGGCGGTCGACGCGATCTGCAGGGACATGTCGTGGCTGCGCTCGTAGCCGCGGTCGCAGAGCCGGTCGTCGAGGTCGTCCGCGCACACGCCCGGCGTGATCTGGAACCGCACGTCGGAGCCCCGCTCGGTGCAGAACGACTCGGCGAGCTCCACCCGGTCCTCGCGGTCGTGCGGCAGCACCGACCCCACCCACCAGGCGTCGCCGGGGGAGTGCCGCAACCACCAGCCGCCCGCCTCCTCGACGAGCGCCGCCGGCTGGGCCCGCGCCGCGCACTCCTGCAGAGTCTTGACCAGCACGTCGCGTCAACGACCCCCGGATGCGGTGATCTCCATGAATCCCTTCTACCGCATCCGGCGCCCCGGCAACACGTCTCAGCGCCGGCCCAACCCGCCCAGAGCACTCGCCACGACCGCCATCCCGACCATGCCGATGATCGCCGCGACGCCGCCGGCCACGGGTTTCGACACCTGCTGGACGTGCGCGACCGGCTGCGGCGCCGGCACCTCCTGCACCTGCTGGACCGGTTCGCCCGGCGCGGGGGGAACCGCGGGCGCGGTCGCCGACGCGATCCGCACGACCGCGCTCTCGCTGACCGCCTGACCGGCGCCCGCGCCGGACACCGTCAGCCGGGAGCTCACCGGCGCGGCGACCTGGCAGGTGTAGGTGATCCGCTCGCGCGGCTTCAGCACCGGGAACGTCCGGTGGCACGCGGCGGGGGCGCCCTCGACGCGGACGTTCTCGATCGGGTGCTCAGACGGGTTGCCGACCGTGACCGTCACCGTCACGACCTCGCCGTCCCGCGCGCGGTCCTTCGACCACACGGCCGACAGGGTGAGCCGCGGGTAGATCACCTTGACCTGCACCGTCGCGATCGCCTGCACCTTGCCGCCGATCTCGTCCGCCGCCGTGACGGTGGCGGACAGCGGACCGCTCTCGTCGCCCGCGGGGGCCGTGCACTCGACGGTGGCCGTCGCGCCGGGGTCGAGCCGGCCCTGCACGGCCTTGCACCCCGCCGCGGCGCGCGCCTCGAGGCCGACCAGCGGTGTGTCACCGGTGTTGGTGACGGTCGCGGCGAACGTGACGGCCTGGCCGGCCAGCGCGGTCAGCGGCTCCGCGGGCGCGCTGGCCTGCAACGCCGGGTGCAGCACGTCGACCGTCGAGGTCCGGCCGGCCGTGAGCAGGTCGCCCGCGAGGCTCGCGCCGCTGACCGCGACCGTGGCCGGGTAGTCGTCCTGGGCCGCCGTCGAGGTGCACGTGCGGGTCGCGGTGGCCCGCGCGGCGACCGTGCCGACCGGCTGACCGCACACCAGCACGTCCGCCGCGGGCGCGTCACCGACGTTGGTGACGGTCGCGGTCTGCCGGACCGCCTCCTCGGCGTGCGCCAGCGGTTTCTCCGGGGTGACGGCGAGGGTGAGCTCCGGCAGCGGGAACGACCAGGCGACGCTCTGCACCAGGAACGCGTCGTCGTCGCGCTTGAACGCGAGCTCGGCGCTCTTGCTGCCCGGTTTCAGCACGGCGTCGTCCAGCGTCAGCGTGCGCGCGTCGACGCTCATGTTGTTGGGGTGCTCGGCGCCCTGGGCGGAGGAGGCGAACACGTTGCGGCCACCGACCGGAATGCCGTTGACCAGCAGCTGGTCGCCCTCGCTGGCCCAGTCGCCCTCGTAGGCCGTGATGCCCAGCCGGACGCTGCCGCCCGCGGCGTGGGTGGGCGCGATGGGCGTCCGCAGGGTCGGCAGCTTCGTGGGCAGGCGGACGTGCCCGCCGTGCACGGCGACGTGGCGCCTGGCCGGAGCGGCCGGACCGGCCTGGGCGAACTTCCACACGACCGTGAGCGACCAGCCGCCGAAGCAGTCGAACCCCTGGGGCGTCCAGACGTTGCCGACGGTCGCGGTCCCCGCCTTCACGAGCCGGGTGACGTCGGCCTCGGCGCTGTAGAAGGCGTTGTCGGTGCCGGTGAGCTCGTCGGGGGAGTCGGCGCGGAACTCGCCGGGGCTGACGGGCGTGCCGTTGAACGTCACGGGGTCCCGCGGGCTGCCGGGCGGCGCGGTCGCGTCGCGGCACGCCGAGTTGCCCGCCCAGCCGAGCTTGGCGTAGGCGACGGTCGCGCCGGACGGGAAGTCGAGCTCGGCGCTGGAGGAGTTGAACGTCGCGGGGTCGTCATCGGTGTCGGTCCACGACATGCGGTGGGTGTTGTTCTGCGCGGACGGCCCGCGTCCCCTGCGGTCCAGTGCGTCCACGCAGGACTGCGGCGGGTACTTGGGCTGCGGACCGGCCTGCTCGGGCGTCGGGCAGGTCAGGACGGCGTTGCCGACGACCGCGACGTCCCCGTACACCGCCTCGTCGAACTGGGTGCGCCACACCTCGGCCGCCGCGACCGGCGGACCGGGCGCGAGGAGCGGGAGCAGCAGCACCACGGCGATGAGGATCGGTACACGCATGCCACGCCTTCCGGTCGGATCGGCACAGGTTGGCACGCGTGGTCGCGGTTGTCACCGCTCGTCCGCGGTGGTGTCCTCACTCTCCGTCGTGGACGGTGGGACGCGGTTCTCCCGTTCGTGTGCAAGGCATTCCGGCATGCGGTCCGATGTGGACTCGCTGTGCGCAGGATCGGCCACCGGTTGCTCCCGTCGGGCGGGTGAGACCGCCGAGAAGCGTGGTGTTGGTGGTCAAACGGCCTCCGGCTGTGGGGAGATGGAGGCCATGTGGACTGCGCTGGTCGTCGTACTCGCGTCGGTGGTCGTGACCGCCGTCGCCTGCATCCTGTTCGGGCGCTCGCGCGCCCACGAGCAGGCCGACGACCGGGACGCGGACTCGCGCGGGTTCCTCGGCGCGGTGATCAGCGGCCTGTTCATCGTCGCGCTGGCGTTCTACGTGGTGATCGTCTGGGAGGAGAACGGCGCGGCCGAGGACAACGCCTCGCGCGAGGCCGCCGCCGTCGCCGACGTCTACTGGCAGACGGCGGTCATGCCGCAGCCCCAGCGCGACCTCATCCGCGGGCTGCTCGTCGAGTACCCGAAGCTGGTGGCGGACAAGGAGTGGCCGCAGCTGGCCGTGGGGGAGTCCGACCCCGAAACCACCGCCGCGCTGCACTCGCTGCACGCGGAGATCCTGAGCCTGCCCGCGTCCCCCGACGAGGTGAAGAGCGCGCGGGAGCGGTCGGTGGAGCGGCTGCGCGAGATCACCGACCTGCGCCGCGACCGGATCGACTCCGCGAGCGGCCTCGACGACACCGGCAACCTGATGCTGATCGGCACCGTCGTCGGCGCCGTGGCGATGGTCGTGTTCCCGTTGCTGATCGGGTTCACCGCCCGCAAGCGGCACGTGCTGCAGATGTGCCTCACCGCCGCCGTGCTGGCGTTCGTCTGCGTGCTGTGCCTGGGCATGACGCAGCCGTTCGACGGCATGCTGCGGGTGGACCCGGAGTCGTTCACCAGCCTCACCGAGGAGCTGGCGGGCATCCCGGTCGACGAGACCCGCTGACACGGCGCTGCCCCGCGCACCGGGGTGCGC